>CAYUYO010000003.1:0-65171 GCA_964449385.1 uncultured Candidatus Saccharibacteria bacterium | reverse complement strand
CTATAAATCAGGCAATGTTGAAACTAAAGTGCTAAAAGGCATTTCTTTTTCTATTGAAGAAGGTGAATTCGTAGCTATTATTGGGCCTTCTGGTTCGGGCAAATCAACGTTAATGCATATTTTGGGCTGTTTGGATGCGCCGACCAGTGGCCAATATTTTTTTGAAGGGAAAGACGTTTCTCAGCTTTCTGATGATGAATTGGCCGACATTCGTAAGAAGAAAATTGGTTTTGTTTTTCAGTCCTTTAATCTTTTACCCAGGGCAACGGTTTTACGGAATACGGCACTGCCCTTAACTTATGCCAACATTTCAAAAGGTGAGCGGGAGGAAATTGCTATAAAATCTTTAAAAAGCTGTGGTTTAGATGAGAATCGTTTCCACCATCTATCCAATCAGCTGTCAGGAGGTGAAATGCAGAGGGTAGCTATTGCTAGGGCCTTGGTAAACAATCCAGCCATTATCTTTGCCGATGAACCGACCGGTAATCTTGATAGTAAGACTGGTGAAATTGTTCTTGAGACTTTTCAAAACTTAAATAAACAAGGCCGAACAGTTATTTTAATTACTCACGAAAAATATATTGCTGAGAAAGCCAAACGAAAAATTTCTCTCAAAGATGGAGAAATCGTAGAAGACGTTATTAATCATCATTGATTTATGCTTATTACCGACTTATTTGAAGAAACATATTTCGCTATTTCTGCTAATAAAACCAGATCGGGCCTGACTATTTTAGGTATTGTTATTGGGATAGGTTCGGTTATTGCCATGATTTCAATTGGCCAAGGAGCGACAGGTTCCATTGAATCAAGTATTCAATCGATGGGGTCTAATTTGATTACGGTGAGCCCGGGATTTCAAAGAAGTTTTTCTCAGGTTTCGGCTGGCAGAGGGAGTGCCCAGACCCTGACTATTGAAGACGCCGAAGCTATAGCTAATGAAATTCCATTTGTTCAAGTAGTAGCTCCAGAACTTTCCCAGCGTTATCAGATTATTGCCAAGGGTCAAAATACCAACACTCAAGTTATTGGAACGACTGCCTTTTATTCGAGCGTAAAAAACGTTGAAATAGCTCTAGGATCATTTATTTCCGAACAAAATGTCCGTTCCCTTTCAAAGGTAGCGGTTTTGGGTCCGACTACCCGAGATGATCTTTTTGGTGAGGAAGTAAATCCGGTCGGTCAAACAGTAAGAATCAATGGTATAAATTTTAAAGTCGTTGGCGTAACTCAATCTAAAGGCGGGACTAGCTTCGGCAGTCAAGACAACATGATTTTCATTCCTATAAGTACTGCTCAGAAATTTTTAGCCGGGGCCGATTATGTTTCAACTATCAACGTTCAGGTTGAAAGTGCTCAAGCAATGGCTTCAGTTCAGTCAGGCATCGCTAATCTTCTTTTGATATTGCATAATATTGCAGATCCTCTGCTGGCTGATTTTAGCGTCACAAGTCAGCAGGATATTCTTGAATCCGCCTCTTCGATAACTAACACAATGACTATTTTACTGGCAGCAATTGCTGGAATTTCTCTGATTGTTGGCGGTATTGGCATTATGAATATGATGATGACTACGGTAACTGAAAGAACTCGGGAAATCGGCCTTCGCAAAGCTATTGGTGCTAAGAGATTTGATATTAGTTTACAATTTTTAGTTGAAGCAGTAATACTTACTTTTCTTGGTGGAGCTATAGGAATAATTTTAGGAAGCGGGTTAGCTTTCGGAATAACATTTTTTACGGGTATGGCTACAAAAGTTTCTTCTTTTTCAATTATTTTAGCCTTTAGCGTATCTGCTGGCATCGGGATTGGCTTTGGCTATTGGCCTGCTCAGAAAGCAGCCAAACTTAATCCCATTGAAGCATTACGTTATGAATAACGAACCGTAGTCGGCGGTTCGGAGATTAAAATTTTAAGAGAAATTATGAAAAAATTACTACCAATTATTATTGCAATTATTATAGTAGGGAGTGGAATATTTTACGGAGGGATGAAATATGGAGAAGTTAAAAGTCCTTTAGGTCAATTCTCTGGTCAGAATTTTCAAAATCTATCGGAGGAAGAACGTCAGCAACTTTTTCAGGGAAACATGGCAGGAAGTGCCCAGAGGGGAATTACGAGAGGAGCCGAGGCAGGTTTTCTTACTGGTGAAATTATTAATAAAGACGAGCAAAGTTTAACTTTGAAAATACCAGACGGTGGGTCAAAAATTATCTTTTTTTCAGATTCTACCCAAATATCAAAAACAACCGAGGGATCAATAAATGATGTTGAAATTGGCAAACAAATTACGGTTAATGGTGATCAAAACTCTGACGGAAGCTATACTGCAAAAACAATTCAACTTTCATCCATTTATCCAGGGCGATAAGAAATAACATACTAGGATTACACTTGTTTAGCTTAAGCGACCGAGAGGCCTATTTTGAAGCTAATTTTGCAACGGCTTTAAGACGTCCAAGACCCATACCCGTCTAGGATATTGAACTTTATTCGGGACTGAGAAACTCCAAAGAATCGCCATTTGGGCGGTTTTTTTTGGTACCATTTTCAGCGTCTGAAAACATTAATTTGACAGGTAGTTTATGTTTTGTTACAATGTTAACATCATACATTTCCTACTTTTAGGATTTATTTATAAACATATGATTAAAAAAAATAAGAAGAATAGGTCTTTTTACGGAACAACCACTCTTGGAGAGAAGGGACAGGTTGTGGTGCCGGTTGAGGCGCGCCAAAAGATGAAGCTTGAAAGGGGAGATAAACTATTGGTTTTTGGTTTTGGCAACGATATGCTGGCTTTTTCCAAACTTGAAAATTTGGAAAAAATTGCATCTCATTTGGCCGATAAACTGAAAGTTATCAGTGAGATTATTAAAAAGACCAATAAATAAAAAGAGTTTATGATAATTCAGGTTGAGAATTTAACCAAAAAATTCAACGGTTTTACGGCCGTTGACCATATATCCTTTGGAGTGGAGAGGGGACAAATTTTCGGTTTTCTTGGACCCAATGGCGCCGGTAAGTCCACTACCATTAATATGCTTTCAACTCTTTTGATACCGACAGAAGGCGGAGCTATAATTAATAATTTTAATATTCTCTCACAAAGAGATGAAGTAAGGAAGTCCATCGGCCTCGTTTTCCAAGACCCTTCATTGGATGACCGCCTAACAGCAGAAGAAAATCTTCGTTTTCACGCAAGGCTTTACAGGGTGCCAAAAACAGAATACAAAAAGCGAATAGAGGAAGTTTTGCGATTGGTTGACCTTTGGGACCGCAGGAAAAGCATTATTAGAACTTTTTCCGGAGGGATGAAGCGCCGGCTTGAGATAGCCAGAGGACTTATTCATTATCCGCAGGTGCTTTTTTTAGATGAGCCGACTTTGGGCCTTGACCCGCAGACTAGAGTCCACCTTTGGGATTACATCTTGAAATTAAAAAAAGAACGGTCAATGACAATTTTTATGACCACCCATTATATGAATGAAGCCGAATATTGCGATAGCATCGCTATTATTGATAACGGCAAGATAGTTGCGCTTGATTCGCCGCTTCAGCTTAAAAAGATGGTCGGCGGAGATGTTATTCGAATGACAAGCGCAGAAAAAGATAACCTCAAAAAAGAATTGGAGCAGCGTTACGATAAAGAAGTAAAAGAAGAAAATGGCGTTCTTCAGTTGGAAGTTGCAGAGGGAGAAAAATTTTTGCCGCGGCTTTTTAATGAACTTGACACAAAGATTGACTCTATTGAATTGCGGAAACCAACGCTTGACGATGTGTTTCTTTCTTTAACTGGTCGAAAAATTAGGGAAGAAGAGGCCTCTGATAAAGATCATATGCGTGCGCGAATGCGAAGACATTAATATTGAAATTATGTATTTTTTTCAAGCAATATTCACAATTTGGCAGAGGGAAATAATTCGCTACACACGAGATAAGACGCGAATTGTTTCAACACTTTTCCAACCGTTAATGTTTCTCTTTATTTTTGGCGTGGGACTTAGGCAAACGCTCTCTCAAGGGAATTTCGGCATAGATTTCATCCAATTTATGTATCCTGGTATTATTGCAATGAGTATAATGGGAGTAGCATTTTTCTCAACTGTTTCCACGGTTTGGGATAGAGAATTCGGGTTTTTAAAAGAGATTCTTGTGGCGCCGGTATCGCGAACTTCTATTGCTATTGGTAAAACATTGGGAGCTACCACCATTGCCGCTCTTCAGGGGCTGATATTGTTAATTCTCGCTCCCCTTATTGGTATAAGCATTCATTTTACTATCATCCCGGAGCTTTTCCTCTTCATGCTTCTTTTGTCTTTTGCAATATCCGGCATGGGGCTTCTTATATCTTCCCTCATGAAGACAACCGAGAGCTTCGGGATCTTAATGCAGGTACTTATTTTCCCTATGTTTTTCCTTTCGGGAGCATTTTTCCCACTGACTGCGGTGCCGACATGGATGACAATTATTTCCAAAATTAATCCTTTAACCTATGGCGTAGACGCTTTTAGGCAAATCATCCTTAATACTCAAATTCCTCCGGAAATTATAAAGAGCATTGTTTTATATCCGATTCACATTAATGCTTTATTTCTTATTGTTTTTTCTGCAGTTATGATTTCTGCGGCCATATTCGCGTTTAATCGGAAATCATAAGGGTTATTGAATGAGATATCAGTCTAAGATTCGAACTGGAAAATACAGCGTTTTGAATATAAAATGAAGCTGTGGTTCGAATAGAGTCCCCGCAGCATATTAGAGTTTATCACTCCTGTTAATTTATATGGGTATTATACTCCACCTTTTAAAAAGGGTGGTTTTTTAGTATAATAGAGTAAAGGTTAATAATTAATAAAACTATAAAAAAATATGAAAGAACATATTCGTCATGGCGGGTCAGCTGTTTATGGTTTAGGGATAATTGGTGCGGCCGTCTATTTTATCGGTAACGCCACAACATTCTATATGGGAGTTATCGGATTTTTAAAAGCCTTGGTTTGGCCGGCCTTTTTAGTTTACCAAGCCTTTCAATTTTTAGGCAGATAATAAGTATAATATTAAAAACGCCCCGACCGAAACGCGTCAGTAAGATACACCTCAAACCGCCTAAATTCCTCTTAAAACCCCAGTACTAGACTGAGGATGCTAGTACTCTCATTTTATCTAAAAATATTACAAAATTATGCCATTTAGAAAATCGCCGTTCTGGCATTTTTTTGTTTATATTTTACCTGTTAATAAATAGGCTATTGACTCAATGTAAAGAATACTTTACAATTAGTAATATAAACTTTACTTAAATGTAACTTACAGACTATATGGATTACAAACGATATCAAAAAGTCAGAACTTTAATCGGCCTTTTGATTGGAGTTATAGTATGGGAGGCAGTTATTGTTAGTAATTTTTATTTAGCAATTTCTGGCATACTTATTGGAATGCTATTTCTTTTTTTAGTAAAAAATAGATTTAAAAAGATTATAGTGGATGAAAGAGTTATTTCAGTCAGCGGCAGAGCTTCTCAAATAACCTATAGTATAGCAACCATACTTCTCTCCTTACTCGGGCTTTTTCTAATATTTATAGCTATGGGTAGTGAAAATTTTTATCTTAAATTACTTGGGGAGACCTTCTGTTATATCGCTCTGTTACTGATTACAATTTACTCAATATCTTATCATTATTTCAATAAAAAATATGGCGCAGATGAATAACGGAATAAAAGTTTTCCGCGCCGAACATAATATGACCCAGGAAAAACTGGCGAGCAAGTGCGGGGTAACCAGACAGACAATAATTGCCGTGGAAAAAAATAAATACATACCCTCTCTGGAATTGGCCTTCAAAATTGCCCTTGTTTTTAAGCAGCCGATTGAAAAAATATTTAATTACAAATTATAAATTATATAAATAAAGGTTGATTAAAATTAATTTAAAAATATTATAATTAATAAAATATTATGAAATTAGACAAAGAACAAATACAGGTTATAAAATGGTTTGCCAGAATTATTGCTTTAGCGATAATAATATTCGGTTTACCGTTTTATTTTGGTTACGGAAATCCCTTGCCATTTGTTAGTCCAGATTATTCAATATGGGATAATACCATTCTGGCAATGTATCCCTTGATTTTTATCGGGTTAGTTCTTGGATGGAAGTACGAAAAAGTTGGAGGATATCTTATTGTTGTTCCGATAATAATAGGTTTTATTTTAGGATTAATAACAGAGGCAAATTTCATGATTAATATGCTTTCTCCTATTATTTCAGGGGTATTATATTTGATTATTGGATACGCAAAGCGATATTAATTTATGGATCAATTCTACTGAAGTATTCTTAAGCACTGACTCATTTGTCTCATTTTGTGTTAAAATAACCATGACCGGAAGACGTTATGAAACAACGCCTTAAAATACTCAAAATTACCCTCAAACCCTTGGTTTTAGACTGGGGCAAAGCAGTTTTGTGAGCCTTTCGAGAAATCGAGACGCCTCAATCAATCGCCAAGAAGGCGGTTTTTTGATAGAATAAGATAAAATAATTAACTAAACAAAATTATGAAAATTACAATTATAGGAAATATGTCTTTCCTTGAAAAATTTGAGGAAACCAAGGAAATTTTAGAACAACAGGATCACAAAGTAATTGTTCCAGAAAAAGACCCGATGCCAGATCCAATATCTCCACCAGCTAAAAGAAAAGCGATGGAGAAATTTAATGAAAACCTAAAAAAATCTGATGCGATTCTGGTAATGAATTACACAAAAGACGATAAGGAAAATTATATTGGAGCAAATACGCTTATGGAAATAGGAATGGCATTTATTCTCCAAAAAAAGATATTTGTCTTAAATCCAAGCCCAGAATTCTGTAAAGATGAATTAGAAGCCATTGAGGTTCAATTCTTGAATGGAAATTTGAATAAAATCAAATAGATATAGTAAATGATAGAATAATTAAGCTAGTGAATTTAAATTTGATTTTTAATCTTGACTTTTATTTAACAATTTGTTGTAATAACAGTGTTATAATAGTTCTTTTAAATATGGTTCAGAACACTATGAGATGAGCATTTTGGACGTCAGTTAAACTGATTTCTAAAATGCTCGTCTCATAAAGAGACAAGACGTAAATCCGAACGAATCGGAAATAAAGATTGGAGGTATGCCATGAAAACTAAGTCGACGACCAGTCAGAAGCGTGCCCGTGAAATCATGGGCAAGAACTTCTTCGGCATCGAGGAGGCCATCCAGCATTTCGGAGTTAACCCGACCCGCCAGCAAACCCTTGTTCTATCTGAGATTCCTTTTTCTGAAGCGGTGCTTCAGGAAACAAAGGAGACTTACATCCTGGTGGCAATCTTCCCGCTCTCGATTCTTGAGATTCACGGAAAGATGGATTCCAAGTTGTTCTACGACCAGTCGTGGTATAACAAGGAGTCATTCTCCAAGAAACACAGCGAGGCAAGCTGGCAGCTGATTCGCAAGACCCCAGTGGATAACTCTTTCGGAAAGAACTGGGAAGAGCAGCAAGCTCTTCTCGGCGAAGACGACAAAGTGCCCACAGCTCAAGCGATGATTTACACCATCATCGGCTATTACTTGACCACTAACGAACGCCTATTCAAAAATATTTATGTTCGAACGTCATCTGTGGATTCGGATAGCTGCCGCGTCGTTATTGGCTACTTCTTTTCGGTCTGTCTCTATAGCTGCAGCTACTTTGATGACTTTCGCTGCGACGTCTTGGGCGTTTCGTCCGCTCGGAAGTGGAAGTTCTGAACCAAAGATTTGAGAGTTTAACTCTCTCGAGTTCTTGAGCCTTCGGTGATATTTTTCGCCGGGGGCTCTTTTCTTTTTTTCCAAGATTCCATATAAAATTATAAATGTCTATTAATGAAGGTTAAGCTACGGTTTAATCTTGCGGGCGTTTCATCTTCGAGATATCGCCAGAGTATCGTTGTCTACGAATAACGATATTCGTCTAGGACATCGAACTTTGTTCAGAGTTGAGCCCTCGCAATTAATCGCCATTTCGGCGGTTTTTATGTTAAAATTAAAAAATGGAAAAGTTTTATCATAAAAAATTAATAAGAGATAAAATCCCTGAAATTATAAAAGCTAATAATGGCAAATACGAATTGAGAGTTATGGAAGAATATGAATTTAAGAAAGAACTAAAGAAAAAACTGATTGAGGAAGTTAAAGAGGTAATAGAAGCTGAAAAAAGCGAGTTAGCAAAAGAACTTGCCGATGTTTTGGAGCTAATAAAATCTATTGCTGAAAGTGAAAATATAAGTTTTGAATTTGTCGAAGAAAAACAGGAACAGCGAAGAAAAGAAAGAGGAGGTTTCAAAAAGAAACTTTTCCTTGTTTGGTCTGACAGATCTGCCGGAAAATAAACAGTAAAATTATGGAACATATAGCAATAATGAAAAAATCGTGGGGTTTAACAGAAAAGATTTTAACAGGAGAAAAAACAGTTGATCAAGGTGGTATAAATCAAAATATGCTCCTTGGAATAAAATAAAGCCGTATGTTGCCAAGACAGTTTAAGAATAACCAGATTTCCCATTAAAATATGGGTTTTAAACTGAGGATGCCAACTAATTTCCGCCTATTCTTTCAGGCGGTTTTTTGGTAGAATAAGATAAAGGTCTATAAAAGTTTTAAATAAATAATATTATGAAAATCTTTAAAACATGGACGTTTCGCTGGTGGGAGATAGGTTTAATCAAAATATGCTTGCTTTCCCTCGGCATCATCTTGGCTCTCTATTTCTACGAATACCTCATTGGTTTATTATGGCTTTGGTGGACACTTCTTGTTGCAACCATGATATATTGGCTTCCTAGAATTATAAGGGAGAAGTAAAATAATTTTAAATAGAAAATCATCTCTCAAGTAATGTGATTTTTCTTATATAAAACAGGTTTTAACATCATCCGTTCCTCGGAGTATCGATAAAAAATCGCCATTTCGGCGGTTTTTTGGTAAGATAATTTTAATGAAAAAAAAGTTCTTATTAACCATTTTTTTATCTGTAATTTTATTCTTGATATTCATAATAATTTTATTTTCTTTCGATCCAAAAAATCAAAGCCAAGTTTGTTTTAAAGATAGTTGTTTTACTGTTGAATTGGCAATAACCACTCAAGAACAAACCCGGGGTTTGATGTTTAGAGAAAAGTTAGATTCAGATAAAGGCATGCTTTTTATTTTTAAAGACGAAGGAGAATATCCTTTTTGGATGAAAAATACTTTGATTCCTTTAGATATAATTTGGATCAATAAAAACAAAGAAGTTGTTTATATCAGTAAAAATACTCAATCTTGCAAAGAAGATTTTTGCCCGAACATAAATCCCGAGAAAAACGCAAAATATGTTTTGGAAATAAACGGAGGTATTTCAAAAGAAATTGGTTTAAACATTGGAGATAAAATAGAATTTGAGATTGATTAATTTTTGTTTTAGTAGATAAAATATGAAAAAAGAAAAAGACGAATTGATCGAAAAAATTATGAGTTTTGTTTAAGACTTAATTAGTTTATACTAACAATATGCTTATTGATGATGTAAAAATACGCGTAATAGCCGGATCGGGAGGAAAGGGAATGGTGGCGTTTAATAAAAATTTAATGTCCCTGGGACCCGTGGGAGGAAGCGGCGGTAAAGGCGGCAGTATTTATGTTGAAGGAATTTCTAATTTAAGTGCACTTAATAAATTCCGTTTTAAAAAAGAATTTAAAGCTAAAAACGGAGAAGACGGCCGTTCTCAATTTCGCGATGGCCATAATGCAGAAGATCTTGTTTTAATGGTTCCCGTAGGAACAGTAGTACATAACCTAAAAACCGGCCAAGATTTTGAAATAACTAAAATAGGTAAGCGGGAATTGGTTGTTCAAGGCGGACATGGAGGAAGAGGAAATTTTCATTTCAGGTCTTCTACAAATACTTCTCCGAAAAATTTTGAATATGGAAAGCCGGGCGAATCGTCCGAAATTCATCTTGAATTGAAGTTGATTGCCGATGTCGGACTTATAGGGTTGCCTAATGTAGGTAAATCAAGTTTGATCAACGAACTGACTAATACCAAAATCAAAGTGGCTAATTATCCATTTACTACTTTGGAACCGAATTTAGGCGTTTATTTTGATTTAATACTGGCTGATATTCCCGGACTTATTGAAGGAGCTTCTTTGGGTAAGGGTCTTGGGATTAAATTTTTGCGACATATAGAACGCACGAAAATTCTATTTCATTTTGTGACTGCCGATTCGGTCAATCCGGTTTTGGATTATAAAACGGTGCGCAATGAATTAGGGGCATATAATAAAATGCTTTTAGAAAAATCGGAGTATCTTTTTATAAGCAAAAAAGATTTAGTTTCGTCTGATACTATTACCGAGATAATAAAGAAATTTAGAGAATTAAATAAAAATGTAATGCCGATTTCAATATTTGATTGGGAAAGCATTGAACTTGTTAAAAAAATACTCAACGATTTGATTTTAGAAAAGACGGAATTCTAATGTTATTCAGTCGACAATAATTCTTTTACCTTGTATAATAAAAGTATCTTGTTAATAAAAGTATAATAAAATAAAAATATGAACGACACTACTATAAAAAGTACGCCAAAAGATGTCTTTTTGCATCTTTTGAATATCTTCACCTTTTATCTCGGTGTTATTAGTTTTATTACGCTTTGTATTCAATATATCAGCGCTCTTTTTCCAGACCCGCTTAGTTTTTATTATACAAGTATGGCTAATTCAGTTCGCTTATCAACGTCAATACTTATCATAGTGATCCCGGTATATATTTTTACTTCATGGCTATTGGGAAAAGATTTGGTAAGCAACTACGAAAAACGAGAACTAAAATTGAGAAAATGGTTAATCTATTTCACTCTCTTTATATCAGCAGTTACTATTATTATAGATTTGATAATGTTTGTTTTTAGTTTTCTGAGTGGGGAATTAACAATTCAGTTCTTTTTGAAAGTTTTTGTCGTACTCTTAGTAACTGGAGCTGTTTTCGGCTATTATGTTTGGGATTTAAGAAGAAAGGAGATAAAGTCTAAAATTCCCAAAATACTTGCCTGGATTCTTTCTTTTGTGATCTTAGTTAGTATTATTTGTGGTTTTTTCATTATTGGTACACCTGCAGAACAACGGCAGAGAAGATTTGATGAACAAAGGGTAAGCAATCTTCAAACGCTGCAAGACCGAATTATTAACTACTGGATACAAAAAGAAACGCTTCCTCAAAACCTCAGTAAATTAGAAGACAGTATTTCTGGATTTATTGCCCCAACAGATCCAGAATCTGATTTAGAATATGAATATCATATTATTGATACGTTTTCTTTTGAACTGTGCGCCACATTCAAAACTTCAACCGAGGATTTCAGTTCAACTGCCAATAACACAAAATATTCCTATCCTCAATATTCCTATCCTTATGATTCTTCTCAACAACGTTGGGAACATAAAGCAGAGAGAACTTGTTTTACAAGAACTATTGATCCTGAATTATATAAAGATAGTGGACAGTTAAAAGAACCTAATCCTATACAAGATTGATATCTTACTTTAACTAACTTAAAAAAACTTGACCGAGACGCGTCGATTAAACACCAATAAAACTACTTAAATAATTAAAACTGAGAAAAAATCGCCAAGATGGCGGTTTTTTGGTAGAATAAATAAAACAAAATAATAATTAATTAATAAAAAATATGTCTTTACATATTGGCATTGTTGGTTTGCCAAACGTTGGCAAATCAACCTTATTCCAAACAATAACTAAAAAAGAAATTGATCGTTCTAATTATCCTTTTTGCACCATTGACCCTAACGTCGGAGTAGTTGCCGTTCCAGACGAAAGGGTTGATAAATTGGCTAATTTAACTAATTCTCTTAAAAAGATTTATACGACAATAGAATTTGTTGATATCGCTGGTTTAGTAAAGGGCGCCAGTAAGGGAGAAGGGTTGGGCAATCAGTTTTTGGCAAATATCCGCGAGGTTGACGCTATAGTTTATGTTTTACGGGGTTTTAAAAATGACAAAATTATAAATATACAACAAACAATAGATATTTTAAGAGATAAAGAGATTTTAGATACTGAAATGGCTTTGAAAGATCTGGCAACCGTTGAAAAAAAAATAAATGATTTGGAAAAAAAGGTTAAAGCAAACGATAAAGAAGTAAATTCTGAATTAGAAACTCTTAGAAAAATTCAGATTCTGCTTAATGCCGGCAAAGCTTTATCGGAACAAAATTTTAACGACAATGAAAAAAAGATTTTGAAAGAGTATCAGTTGCTTATTTTAAAGCCGAGATTATATTTATTAAATGGAAAAGAAAATGAAATAGATAAAGAAATTATTGATGTTTTTGAAAAAAATCAATATCCTTATCTTATAATGGATATTCTAACCGAATTTGACGGAGCAGGTTTATCTTTAGAAGAAAGAAAATCTTTTGGCATTTCTGAAGAATTGAAAATCAATAATTTAATTGAAAAAACTTATCATTTACTTGATTTGATAACATTCTTAACCACAGGACAAGACGAAACCAGGGCCTGGACAATTAAAAATGGCTCTACTGCTCCTCAGGCCGGCGGGGTGATTCATAGCGATTTTGAGAAACACTTTATTAAAGCAGAGATTATCCAATCTGATAAACTTTTAGAAAGTGGGGGATTTGCCGAGGCGCGAGAAAAAGGACTAATAAGAACTGAAGGTAAAAATTATATTGTTCAAGATGGTGATGTCATCGAAATTAAAATTTAAAAGAAAATAAAATAAAACTATGTTTGAAAAACTAAAACAATTAAAAGAACTTAAGGATTTACAGGACAAACTAACAGAAGAAAAAGCAGAAGTTGAAAAATCAGGGATAAAGGTAGTTGTTAACGGCAAGATGGAAGTAGAAGAAATTAAATTAAATTCAGAGTTAAGTAAGGAAGAACAGGAAAAAATTATCAAAGAATGTCTTAATGAAGCAATGAAAAAAATTCAAATAGTTGCTGCCAAAAAGATGTCGCAGATAACAGGTTTTGGCCTTTAGTTTTAATATGGAACCCTTAGCTTCAAAAATAAGACCTAAAAATCTAAAAGAATTCGTAGGACAAGAGCATTTAGTTGGAGAAGGAAAACCTCTAAATGTTGCTATAAAACAAAAACTTTTATTTTCTTTTATTTTTTGGGGACCTCCTGGTACGGGAAAAACTACTTTAGCAAAAATATATGCTAATAGTTTAAATGCCCGGCTTTATGAATTATCCGCTGTTTCGGCAGGAAAAGCAGATATTAAAAAAATAATTGCTGAAAATACCGGAGAGTATTCCAAAGTTTTATTTTTAGATGAAATTCATCGATTCAACAAATCTCAACAAGACTTTCTGCTTCCATTTGTAGAAAGGGGAGATATAACGCTTATTGGAGCTACTACAGAAAATCCAAGTTTTGAGATAATTCCAGCCTTGCTTTCACGCTGCAGGGTTTTTGTTCTAAATGAGCTTTCAGAAAAAGAAATGTTAACTATTATTCAAAAAACTGGATTTAAACTAGATAAAAAAGCTAAAGACTGGTTGATTGCAATGGCAAACGGAGATGCAAGACAAACTATTATGATGCTGGAAAGCACATCTCAACTTTATAATAAAATTACTATAGAAACTTTAAAAAATGTCCTCCAGTCAAAATTTTTAAGATATGACAAAAGAGGAGAAGAACATTACAATACTATTTCGGCTTTTATTAAAAGTATGAGGGCTTCTCAACCAAATGCTGCCTTATATTATCTAGCCAGAATGATTGATGCCGGAGAAGATCCTAAATTTATAGCAAGAAGAATGGTTATTTTTGCTTCTGAAGATATTGGATCAGCTCTGCCAACGGCTTTGGTAGTAGCAAACGACGTATTTAAGGCCGTAGAAATTATTGGACTACCAGAATGCGCTATTAATTTAGCCCATGGAACAGTATATTTATGCAAATGTAAAAAAGATAGAACATCTTACGAGGCTTATGTGTCTGCAATGGAAGATATAAAAAAATATGGAAATCTGCCGATTCCTTTGGTTTTGCGTAATGCATCTACAAATCTTATGAAAAAATTAAATTATGGTGAAGGATATGAAAAATATACAAAAGAAGATTTACTTCCAGACAAATTAAAAGGAAGAAAATATTTATCTAACTAAATTTAATATATAATTAGTATGCAACAAGCAACTTTATGTTTTTTAATCAGAGAAAACCAAGGAAAAAAAGAATTGCTTTTAGCTATGAAAAAGAGAGGTTTTGGAGTAGGAAAATGGAATGGAGCCGGAGGAAAGTTTAATATTAATAAAGGAGATAAAGATATTTTTGATACGGCTGTTCGAGAAACTAGGGAAGAAACCGGCGTTGAGGTTAAAAATATTAAAAAATCGGCTATTTTAAATTTTTATTTTCCATATCAAAAAGAATGGAATCAAGAAGTTCACGTTTTTATTTCCAAAAATTGGCAAGGAAAACCAAAAGAATCCGAGGAAATGAAACCAAAATGGTTTAAAATAAATGAAATCCCTTTTGAAAAAATGTGGTCAGATGATAAATTTTGGCTTCAAAGAATTTTGACTGGTGAAAAATTAAAAGCAGATTTTATTTTCAAAAAAGGAGAAAATATTTCTTCGTATAATGTTAGAGTAATAAATAAACTTGATTAAAAAAAACATTAATGGAACAATATTTATTAAGTAATCAGTGGTTAATTTGGGTAATTCTTTTTTGGGTTTTACCTTGGAAGGGAGTAGCACTTTGGAAAGCAGCTAAAAACAGCCATAAGAAATGGTTCATAGTAATTTTAATATTAAATACATTTGCTATCTTGGAAATTATCTATATTTTCTATTTCTCAAAAGAAAAAAATTAAAAGGTTAATACTATTTAATTAAAATAAAAATAAAATTATGACTTTTGAAGAATATCAAAAACTTTCAAGAAAAACCGCAATTTATCCAAAAAAGGGAAAGAATTTTATTTATCCGGTTTTAGGATTAGTTGGCGAAAGCGGAGAAGTGGCCGAAAAGATTAAAAAAGTTTTAAGAGATAACAATGGAATTGTTGATAATTTGAGAAAGCAAGAAATAGAAAAAGAACTTGGCGATGTTTTATGGTATCTTTCTCAAGTTGCCACAGAATTAAATCTATCTTTGGATCATATCGCTTCTTTTAATATTAAAAAATTAAATTCTAGGCAAAAGAGAAACAAGCTTTCCGGAAACGGAGATAATAGATAAATAATAATAGAATAATTTTTTAAAAGACTAAAGAATCGCTAATGGAGCGATTTTTTGATAGGATAAAACATATGATTAATTTTGAAGAGTTTCAAAAAATTGATTTAAGAATCGGAAAAGTAATTGAAGCAGAGAAGATAAAAGGATCTAATAAGCTTTTAAGATTAAAAGTTGATTTAGGTGAAGAAAAAAGAGAATTAGTAGCTGGAATCAGCAAATTTTATCAACCAGAGAATTTAATTGGAAGAGAAATTGTAGTAGTGATGAATTTAGAACCAAAAATTTTGAAAGGTATTAAAAGCCAAGGTATGCTTTTAGCAGCAAGTGTTGAAGGTCGACCAGTAATTTTAGAACCAGACGAAGAAGTACCACCAGGAACTAAAATTTTCTAATTTAATCAAAATCAAACCTCAATAATTTTATTGATCGCTAAAAAGGTAATTTTTTAGTAGAATTATTTTATGTGGTTTCTAAATTACTCAAATACAATAGATCCTTTATTAAAAGATATTAGAATTTATACTCTAAAGTTTTCTGGTATGAAAAGCGGAGATAGAGTATTGGATGTTTGTTGTGGAACAGGAGACCAGGTCTTTTATTATGCTAAATCAAATATTATTGCTACTGGAATAGATTTAGATTCCAATATGATTAAAGTAGCTAAGAGAAATAAAAAAAAATTGGGTCTAAATAATGTTTCATTTCAAATTGCTGACGCTCAAGAAATGCCTTTAAAAAGTAACTCCTTTGATTATGCCTCCATCTCTTTTGGTCTCCACGAGAAAGAAAGAAAAGTAAGAGATAATATAATTTCTGAAATGAAAAGGGTGGTAAAAAAAGAAGGAAGTTTGATTTTTATTGACTACCAAGTCCCCCTACATAAAAGTCTCTATTCTTGTTTTATTAAAATTATAGAATATTTTGCCGGGAGAGATCATTTTGAACATTTTAAAGATTATTTTAAGCAAGGCGGATTAAGTGAAATATTAAAAAAAAATCAGCTTCAAATAGAAAAAAGAGATTATACGAAAAATGGAATTATTGAAATGATAAAAGCAAGAAATATTTAAGTTTAAGGTAATTTTTTGGTATAATAATAAAAGGTTGAATAATAAATAATTATTAATTAAAAATATGAATAAAAATATCTTAATTATCATTTTAATTTTAATTACTGGAGGATTAGTGTATTATTTCGGCTTTTATGAAAAAGCTTCAGAAGAAGAATCTCAACTAGCAAATCCTGCTGCAATTCATTGTGAAGAACAAGGAGGAACTTTAGAAAGTGTTATGTTTGAAGCTGGAGTAAGAGCTTCTTGTATGTTTATAGATGGTTCAGAATGTAACCAATGGGATTTCTATAATGGGAAATGTAAGAAAGGAGAATTAAAAAAAGAAATCCTAGAAGAAGGAACAGGTAAAAGAGCTGATAACGGTGATATAGTAATTGTTCACTATACAGGTATGTTGGAAGATGAAACAAAGTTTGATTCCAGTATAGACAGAGGACAGCCATTTAGCTTTACTTTAGGTTTAGGAAAAGTAATTCAAGGATGGGAGCAAGGAGTTTTAGGAATGCAGATTGGTGAAAAGAGAAAATTAACAATTGGCCCCAGATTGGCTTACGGAGAAGCAGGTAGACCTGGAACAATACCTACTAATGCTACATTAATTTTTGAAGTTGAACTTTTAGAAATTCAATAATAATTGAATGCATTTTCTTATGTTAATAAGGGTTAAAGCTTTTCCAAATTCAAAAAAAGAGGAAATTATAAAAAAATCAGAAGATAGTTTTGAGATAAAAACAAAAGAAAAGCCTTTAATGGGCAGAGCAAATAGGGAAGTAGTAAAAATTCTTTCTTCTTATTTTAAAATTCCCGAATCAAAAATTAGATTGATTAAAGGATTTAAACAGCGAAATAAAATTTTTGAAATTGAACAACTTTAAAAAAAAATTGGGCAGAAGTTTTTATACCCAAGCAACATTAAAGATAGCAAAAGAGCTTCTAGGAAAATATATTATCAGAAAAATCGGAAAAAAGAAGTTAATTGGAAAAATTATAGAAACTGAAGCTTACATCGGACCTCAAGATAAAGCAGCTCATACTTATAAAGGAAAGCTGACAAAAAGGAACCAAATTGAATATTTAATTGGTGGTTATATATATATTTATTTAGTTTACGGAATGTACTGGCAAATGAATATAACTACCAATGAAAAAGGAAAGCCAGAATGTGTATTAATAAGAGCATTGGATTTAAATTTAGGAAATTTAGCTTCTGGTCCCGGAAAACTTTGTCAATACTTAAAGCTAGACAAATCGTTTTATGGAGAAGATTTAGTTAATAGCAAAAGAATTTGGCTGGAAGATAGAGAAAAAATAAAGATCAAGTCTTCTCAAATTATAGCAACTAAAAGAATTGGAATTGATTATGCAGGGCTTTATTGGTCTCGGAGAAAATGGCGATTTTATCTTAAAAGTAAAACAAAATAATAAAATATAATTTACTCAATTCTTCTTACATACTGGCCGGTTTGAGTATTAACTTCAATAATATCTCCCTCTTTTATAAATAGAGGAGCATTTATTTTAGCTCCGCTTTCTAAGGTAACTACTTTTGTTCCAGGTTCTGCCCGACCAGCTCTAACCCCTGGCGGAGCTTCAATCGTTTTTAAATTAAGTTTTATCGGTAAAGAAATATTAATAATTTTATCATTAAAAATAATTCCTTCAATAATTTGATTTGGTTTTAAAAATTTTCCCTGTTCACCAACTTGTTCTAAGTTTAAATCAAATCTTTTAGCTGAATTTTCAATTTCGGAAAAGAAAAATTTATCTCGGTGAAAATATAAAAACTCAGCTTTAATTTTTGAAAGATTAGCTTCCTCAAAAGTATCAGAAGGATGAAAGGTTTTAGAAACTTGATTATTGTTAATTAAATTTTTTAATTTCACTTGCAAAACCGAATTGCCTCTTCCCTTAAAAAAGCGAGAGGTATCAATTATTTCATAAGGCTGTTTATCTAAAATAATTCTTACTCCTTTTTTTAATTCAGCATAGGAGATAATACTCATTTCAAAATAGTACCAATAAAATCAGGGTGACCTCTTAAAAAATCTTCAGCATTCATTTCTTCTTTTCCCTCTATCTGTAACTTTTCAATGGCCAAAAAATCTCCACCTTTAATAGAACCTTTCGTCCCATGATATAATATACCGCATTGAACACCAATTTCATTTTGAGGAACAACAAGTATTTTACCAACAGAATAGGCAACACCACCTATTGATTTAAAAAATCTAGCTTTTAAGATTTTAATTCTTAGTAGATTACCATTTCTTTTTTGCCAAAATGTAAAACTTCCTGGCCATAAGTCATAAGCTCTAATTTGCCTGTTTAAATCTTCAGCGGTTTTTTTCCAGTTAATTTTACCATCTTGCCGAGTTAAAGTTTTAGTATAAGTAGCCTGAGAATTTTCCTGGGAACGAGATTTAACTAAGCCTTTTTGAAATTCCAAAATAGTTTCTATTAAAAGTTCTGCTCCTAAATTAGCTAATTTAGGATAAAGAGTAGTTGAAGTTTCATCTTTCTCAATTTCTATACTTCTTTGGCTAAGAATCGGACCATGGTCTATTTTTTCATCCATTAATATTATAGTTATTCCAGTTTTTTTCTCACCATTCAGAATTACACTTTGAATAGGAGAAGCTCCACGATATTTTGGGAGTAAAGAAGGATGAACATTAATAAATCCATACTTAGGAATATTTAACATATTTTTTGGTATAATTTGGCCATATGCTGCAACAATTCCCAAATCCGGTTTTAAACTTTCAATTTTCAATTTCAAATTCTCAATTTTTTCTGATTGTAAAACTGGAATTTTATATTTTTGGGCCAAAATTTTAACCGATGAAGGAGTTAAAATTTGTTTTCTGCCAACTGGTTTATCGGACGCAGTAATCACCAAATCCGGCTTATATTCATTTTCAATAAGCTTCTTTAAAATAATTGCCCCGAACTCGGGAGTACCTATAAAAATAATTTTTATTTTTCTATTTGCCATTTAATTTCTTCCTTTTCCCCGGCAAATTCCAGCCAGTCACCACTTTTATCAATAACATACCATTTTCTTTTGGTTTGTGACCAAACCATAAGATCTCCATAATAATAAGGTTTTTTAACTATTTCTTTTGGTTTTAATCTATCTAGCTCAAGCCATTTTTTGAATACGGTTTCAATAGAATAGTCTAAATTTCTTGATTTTGCCCATTCGGCAACTTTATCAATTGCTGTTTTGGCTTTTTTCATTGAACCAGATAAAATCAAAAGCTGTTTTGCCGGCCTGGTAAATCGTGAATAAATAATTTTTTTCTTTTTAGCATCTTTTTTAAGTTGTTCCAAACTCAATCCTTTAGTTTTAAAATAATGAGTAATAATTTGACGAATAGCTGTTTCTTCTTTGAGCTCTTCATAATATTTAACTTTTCCCTTTTTAAAATATTCTTCAATTTTTCTGGCAATACTTTTTCCAATCCCTTTGATTTCTTCAAGCCCTTTCAACTTCTTATTTTTATAAATTTCAAAAACATCTTCTTTTAAATCTTCTAAAGCTTTAGCTGCTTTTCTATAGGCCTTGGGCTTGAAAGCTACTCCTTTTACATCTAACAGATCTCCTATTTCATTTAGTATTTTACTAATTTTCTGATTGATCATTTTTTTTGTAACTTATTCAAAATTTTTTTATAAAATTCTTTGGCTAACTCTAATTCTCTCTCTCCATTTCTAGTAATTTGATAAATTCTTCTTCTTCCTTTCATCCCACTTTTGACAAAACCGTCTTTTTCTAAGCGATAAAGAACTCTATAGGGAGTAATTTTGCCTGGTTTAAAATTAAACTCTTTTTTGATCAGAACTAAAAGCTCCCAACCATAGATTTCTCTTTTTTTAGTTTTAAGCAAAGTAAGAATATAAATCCAGAGATTTTCTATTGTATTTGATTTGCGAAGATGTTCAATAGGTAACATAGTTTTCCACTTGACATACTATTTTACGATGGTAAAATAGTACAATGAATAAACAAATTAAAATTGCTATTGTTGGAGTTGGAAATTGTTGTTCCAGCTTAATTCAAGGAATTTTTTATTACAAAGATATAAAAGACGAAAAAACTTTTGTCTCGGGATTAATGCATCCAATCTTAGGCGACTACAAAATTTCTGATATTCAACCTGTAGCTGCTTTTGATATTGATAAAAGAAAAGTGGGGAAAGACTTATCTTCAGCAATCTTTGCTAAACCAAATTGCACTAAGGTCTTTTATTCAAGAATACCAAATTTAAAAGTAAAAGTAAAAAAAGGACCGGTTTTAGATGGAATAGCTTCTCATTTGAAAAAATATCCTGAAGAAAAAAGATTTGTTCTTTCTGAAGAAAAAACAATTGATGTGGTTCAAGAATTAAAGAAATCTGGAGCTGAAGTTTTAATTAACTATTTGCCTGTTGGTTCTCAGAAGGCAGTTGAATTTTATGCTGAATCTGCTTTAAAAGCAGGCTGCGCTTTTATCAATTGTATGCCTGTTTTTATTGCTTCAGATAAAAACTGGGCAAAGAAGTTTGAAAAGAATAATTTGCCTATTATTGGCGATGATGTTAAGAGCCAAGTTGGAGCTACAATTATTCACCGGACTTTAAGCAATCTTTTTTCCAAAAGGGGAGTAATAATTGATAAATCTTATCAGTTAAACGTTGGCGGGAACACTGATTTTTTAAATATGCTCTCTCAGGAAAGATTAAAATCAAAAAAGATTTCCAAAACCGAAAGTGTAGAATCACAACTCTCAAAAAGATTGGATTATGATGATCTTCATATCGGCCCTTCAGATTATATTCCTTGGCTAAAAGATAATAAAATTTGTTTTATTAGGATAGAAGGAAGAAAATTTGGAAATATTCCGGTTGAGTTAGAATTAAGACTTTCAGTTGAAGATTCACCAAACTCAGCAGGCTGTGTTATTGATGCTATAAGACTGATAAAAATAGCTTTAGACAGGAAAATTAGCGGTCCTTTAACTTCTGCCTCATCTTATTTAATGAAACACCCGCCTCAGCAATTTACCGATGAACAAGCAAGCGAAATGGTAGAGGAGTTTATTACTGGTAGTTCTCAACGGTAAATTTATAAATTAAAATTTTCTCCTGAGCCGGGTCAATCCCGGCTTTTTGACAAGCAATTGAAACTTGTTTTTCAGTTGTTTTTATTCCTTCTAAGTCGGGAAGCAAAAGTCCGGTTCTTGGTCCGCTTTTTACAATTATCCCGTATTTTTTAGGGTTTAATTCTTTAATATCTTTAACTAATTCCGGTTTATTTAAAATATAAACCATATATGAAAGCTCTGGAAGTTCTTCTTTTTGAATTAGTCCAAAACGATAATCCTCGGTAGCAGCGGCAATAGCGTTAGCGATAATTTCTTCAGCAATATTTTTTTTAGTCGGCAAATAAGTGCCGACGCACCCTCTTAATTCTTTATTTTTCATAATAGTAATAAAAACTCCTGATTTTTTTATCAAAAATTCCTCGGGTAAATTCTCTGGCAAAGAAATAATCTCTCCTTTTTCAATATAATTTTCAACTGTATTTTTAGCCAATAAAACTAAAAAATTCATAAACTATTATTTTTTAAAATTTGCTTAATTCTTTCTGCTTCTTGTTCTACCACTTTACCTTCATATTCTCCGCTATGAGCTGGAATACCTTTATAAATTGGTTTTTTTTGATCTAAATGTAAATTAAAGATTAAATTTTCGCTCTCAACTTTTAAATAAATATGAAATCTTGGATAATTACGTGGAGGTCTAACAAAATTTGACTCTCCTTTCTCTTCATTTTTACCCTGAAAGTAATAACCACTTTCTCTCATCAGGTTATATATATTTTCCTTAAAAAGCCCTTTTAATATAAATTTCATCTCAATTTAAAATTTACTACTAAATAACCAACGCCGAAGGGACCTTCGTAAGATAAAATTTCCGGCTGCCAATTAATACCTGACTCTTCTAAAATTCCCAAAAGAAAACAAAAAGATCTTAATCCGCATTCACTAGCTTCGGGAAATATTTCATCTAATTTTAAAATGTTTTTAATATCTTTTCGTTTTAAATATTCTATTAGAGCCTTATCAAACTCTGGACCATCAGGATGAAACCCATAGGGACCATCTTCTTTTAAGCAATGAGACATATCACCACTAGCTATAATAGCGATTTTGTATTTTGTATCTTGTATATTATATTTTGTGTAAATTCTCTTGCCTTCTTCAAAATAAAATTGTGGGGACTCTATGCCAGTAAGATATTGTTCAATCTTTCCTTTAAAATCTTTAGTTAAAAAGAATAGAGGAACGTTAAAACCCCAATCGGGATGAGGAGAAGAAATTATTATTGAATCAATATTTAATTGATTTAACTCCTTTCCCAAATATTCCAAACTCTCAATAGTCTTTTTAATTTGAAGACGGTCTTCTTTCGAACCAACCGAGGGAAGTATTATTGGCGGATGAGGAGAAATAGCAGCAAAGGATAACATAATTTTATTTTGTAGTTAATCCCGGGATATTTCCAATATGAACATATTTCAAACCATTTTCTTTACCTATTTGATATGCTTTTTTAAGAGTTTCTACTGGCGTATCGGGTAAATCTTTAAGTTTCCAAGAAATTGCTCCGGAAAATTGGCTAATATGCCATGGAGTTTCTAAACCTAATTCATTTTTAATAAACTTAGCAATGTTCTCAAAGTTTTCTTCTTTGTCATTAAGGGTAGGAATAACTAAAGTAGTAATTTCAGTCCAGATTTTTTTCTTTTTTAACCGTTTAAGAGTATCTAAAACCGGCTGTAATCTTCCAGAGCAATATTTAATATAAAAATCATCTTCAAAGCTCTTTAGATCAATATTGGCAGCATCCAAATAGGGAAAAATTAAATCAAACAACTCCTTTGACCAAAAACCATTAGAAACCCAGCAATTTTTAATCCCTTGTTTTTTAGCTAATTTCATTGTTTCCAAGGCATATTCTGAAAAAATAGCAGGTTCTGTGTAAGTATAAGAAATGCTTAGCAAATTATTTTTAAGAGCTATTTTTACAATTTCTTTTGGAGAAATTTCTTGGCCAGCGATTTTACCAGTCAATTGAGGCATTTGAGAAATATCCCAATTTTGACAACTTTTACACTTAAAATTACAACCGACAGTAGCTATTGATAGAGAATAAGTACCCGGTAAAAAATGATAAAATGGCTTTTTCTCAATAGGATCAAAATTAAGAACAATAATTTTTTCATAATTTAAAGTATATAATTCACCGTCTTGATTTTCTCGAACACCACAAATTCCTCGTTTTCCATTTTCAATAATACAATAATGAGCACAATTCTGACATTGAACCTTTTTATCTTTGAGTTTTTTATATAGATAAGCTTGTTTCATAACTCATTTTTATTTTAACTTTTTTAATGATAAAATTGAAGCATGGGACATCGAATTTTTATTGCCATAAATCTGCCGGAGGATATTAAAAAGAGGTTAGAAAACTATCAATCAAAATGGCCGGAATTACCTGTTAGGTGGACTAAAAAAGAAAACCTTCATATTACATTGGAATTTTTAGGTTATATTACAGACGAAGAGCTTCTAAAGACTTTCCAAAATACCAGAGAACTAGCTTTAAAGCATAAATCCTTTTTTATTACTCTTAATAAAATATGCTATGGCCCGCCAAAAAAAATGCCTCCGAGAATGGTTTGGATTACGGGAGAAAAATGTCAGGAATTTAATCTTTTGCCTCATATTACTTTGGGAAGGATTAGAACTTGGGAATTTAGACAAATTGAACCCGAAGAAAGACCGGAAGTTTCAGAAGAAATAAATTTAACTTTTGAAGTAAATTCAATTGAAGTAATGAAAAGCGAATTAAAAAGAGGAGGACCTAATTATATTATTTTAGAATCATGTCCGTTAAAAAATTGAAAATACATTTTATCGGCATAGGCGGTATTGGAGTTTCAGCTCTAGCTAAATATTATCTTAAAAATGGTTATCAAATAACTGGTTCAGATTTAGTTTCTTCGGAAATTACTGAAACTCTTAAAAAAACAGAAGTTAAAATTTTTATAGGAAAACACAAAACTAAGAATTTATCAAAGGATGTTGATTTAGTAATTTATAGTCCGGCAGTTAAAAAAAATAATTCGGAATTAAAAGAAGCAAAAAAACTAAAAATAAAATCTCAAAGCTATCCAGAAAATTTAGGAGAATTAACTAAAAATTACTTTACAATTGCTGTTTCAGGCACTCATGGAAAAAGCACAACTACGGCAATGCTCGGCCTTTTATTAACTAAAGCCGGACTTGATCCAACTGTTATCGTTGGCACAAAGGTTAAAGAATTCGGTAATTCAAATTGCAGAGTAGGGAAGAGTAAATATTTAGTAATTGAAGCCTGCGAGCACAAAGAATCATTTTTGAATTATCATCCTAATATAATAATAATTACCAATATTGAAGCTGAACATTTAGATTATTTTAAAAACTTTAACAATGTTTTAAGAGTATTTAAAAAATTTACTAAAAAATTAAAAAAGAACGGAATATTAATAACAGAAAAAGAATATAAAAATACTGAAATTGCTAAAAAATTAAAGAAAATTCTTAAAGTTCCTGGGGAATATAATATTTCCAATGCCTTGGCAGCTCTGGCTACAGCTCAAGTTTTGAAAATTCCAGACAAAATTTCTTTCAAATCCTTATCAGAATTCAAAGGAAGCTGGCGAAGGTTTGAAGAAAAAAATTTAAAAATTAATAATTTAAAATTTAAAATTATCTTTGACTATGCTCATCATCCAACAGAAATTAAAGCAACTCTTCAAGCAGCTAAAGAAAAATATCCTAAAAAGAAAATTTGGTGCGTTTTTCAACCACATCAATATCAAAGAACTTTTTATCTATTCAAGGATTTTGTTAAAACATTTAAAGAAGCATCTATTGATAAACTGATAATAACCGATATTTATGACGTAGCTGGCAGAGAAGAAAAGAAAATAAAAGAAAAAGTAAATTCAAAAAAACTAATCAAAGCAATTGATAAACCTCAGGCAATATATTTACCAAAAAAGAAAATTCAACAGTATTTAAAGACAAACTTGAAGGGTGGAGAAGTAATAATAATTATGGGAGCAGGAGATATTTATAAAATTCTCTCTTAGTAAGCTTGACAAAAAAGCAATGAAAAGAGAAAATAAAAATAGAAGTTTTTACAACAAGGTCGAAAAATCTTTTTAAATAATTAATTTCTAATAATTATGACTCTTTTTTGGATACTTGTCGCAGTAGTAGTAATCGGACTAATAATATATTATTTAACAACTGGAAAGAAAAAGGGCCCTGTTTCACCTAAAGAATCTGAAGAACCTGAAGAACCTTTTATTCCGCCTACATCTCCAACACCACCAGAAACTCCTCCATTTCAACCGCCATCTGAAACTCCAGAAATGTAATTTAAACTGTAAAAAGGTTTATGTTAGAAGAGAAGAGAGCGTTTTGATTTTCAAAATACTCTCTTTTTTATTTAGGTCTAATAATTTGAATTTTATTTTAGTATGGTATAATAAAAAAATGGAAAAATTTATAAAAAAGCTTGAATTTGATGAAGCCGCAATACAGCTTTTTGAAGCTCTGGAAAAAGAAAATAGTAAAATAAAGAATCTTCTTATAGAAAGTTTTGAAAAAACTTATAATGGATTACCAGTGTCTCCTGAGACAGAAGAAGAAATATATAATTATTTTATTACTCATAGTGTTATTAGTGCGGCAACTGCTTCAAATTGTGGAGGTTCAGTAGTTACTGAATTCCTTTACAATGGATTAGATTCACCATCTTCTATTGACAATTATTTTCTGCAATCCAAAGCAGGTAAAGCAGTTAAGGCTCGATTAATTGCTATTGAAAAAGAACTTCCTAAAATTATTGAACAGTACCGCAATAACGGTAATGTTTTAATTTGTAATTTAGGCTCAGGTCCTGGTAGAGATATAATTGATACTCTTGCCACCCATTATCAAAATGCTTCTAATATAAAAGTTATTAATATTGATAAAGATGAAGTAGCTTTAAAAAGAGGAAAAAGAATGGCTAAAAATAAAGGAGTTGAACATCTTATCGATTTTGTCGGTGTAAATTTTTTAAAATATAAACCGAATAAAAAATTTGACATTATACTTCTTATTGGCGTTTTATGTCCTTTAGAAATTGAAGTCTGTATTGATTTTCTCAAAATGATTAAAAATTTATTAACAAAAAATGGCTGTCTTATTACTAGTAATGCAAGTAAAAAAATGTTTAGAGAAGATTTTTTTACTTATTATATTATGCTTTTAATTGGAAATTGGAAATTGGTTTTTAAAGACGAAGAAGAAATAAAACAGATTTATAAAAAAGCTGGTTATATTTTTAAAAAATATTTTACAGACACTTATGGTTTTCACATAATCAGCACTGGAACACCTTTTTTTGAAACATGATAAATTTATTTATTGTATTTAGTTTAATAAATGGTATCACGGCTGCTATTTTTGGTATTTTTGTTTATTTAAAAAATAAACAAAAATTAATAAACAAGACCTTTTTCTTGATGAGCTTTGGAGTAGCTGTTTGGAGTTTAAGTTATTGCCAGTGGTTATTAATGACAGAACAAGGACCTGCTCTTTTTTGGTCAAAAATGCTTAATTTCGGCGCTACTTTAATTCCTATCTTTTATCTTCATTGGGTGTTAAGTTTATTAAACTTAGCTAAAATAAAAAGAAAATTGCTTACTGCTGGCTATTTAATAACTTTTATTTTTCTTATTTTAAGTTTTACTCCTTATTATATTAAATCAGTAAAACCAATTCTCTTCTTTCTATTTTGGCCTCAAGCAGGACCTTTATATATTTGTTTTCTTATTTTAGGTTATTTCGGTTTAACAGGATGCGGACTTTATCAATTATTACAAGCTAGAAAAACTGCTTCTAAAGATAAACGGCTACAAATTAATTATGTTATTTTAGGTTCAATTATAGGATTTAGTGGAGGAGCTACTAACTTTCCTCTTATGCTCGGAATTCCTTTGATACTTCCTATTGGACAACCTTTAGTATTTTTTTATGTTTTAAGTTTTGCCTTCGCTACTATTAAATACCACCTTTTTAATATTAAAGTTTTTTTAATTGAATTTTTAGTTAGTATTATAGGTTTAATTTTATTGGTTCAAGCAGTTATTGCTGAAACATTCTGGCTAAAAATTCTTGGCTTTGGAATTTTTGCTATTTTTTGCACTTTTGGCTATCTTTTAATAAAAAGCATTATAAAAGAAATTGAATACAGGGAAAAACTTCAAATTGCCTATTCTGAACTTAAAAGGCTAGATAAGGCAAAGTCAGAGTTTATTTCTATTGCCTCCCACCAGCTAAGGACACCTCTAACAGCAATTAAGGGTTATATTTCAATGATGCGAGAAAAAAGTTATGGCAAACCGCCAGAAAAAATGGAAAAACCCTTAAAAAACATTTATCTTTCTAATGAAAGACTAATAAAATTAGTTAATGACCTTCTAAATATTTCTCGAATCGAGGCTGGAAAAATAGAAATAAAATTGGAAAAAACATCTATAGAAAATGTTATCATTAGTGTAGTAGAGGAATTGGAAAATACGGCTAAAGAAAAAAATATCTACTTAAGGTTTGAAAAACCAAAAAAACATCTAGCAGAAATTTTGGTTGATAGAGAAAAAATCAGGCAGGTTATTATGAATATAATTGATAATGCTATAAAATATACGAAAAAAGGCGGTGTGACAATAAAATCAAAAATTGAAAATTTAAAATTTAAAATTATCGTATCTGATACCGGAACAGGACTAACTAAATATGAAATATCTAAAATGTTTGAAAGCTTTTCTAGAGGAGTAGCAGGAACCCGGCTTTATACCGAAGGAGTTGGTCTTGGCCTTTATATCGCCAGAAGATTTATTGAAATGCATCAAGGGAAAATTCGAGCAGAAAGCAAAGGAAAAAATAAAGGCTCAATTTTTTATATTGAATTGCCAATAAAATGAAAAAGATACTTTTAATAGAAGACGAAAAAATTTTATTAGATATATATAAAGACAAGTTTACACAAGCAGGATTTAAAATCTATTTATCTTCGGAAGCAAAAAAGGGGTTGAATTTAGCCAGAAAAGAAAAGCCAGATTTAATTGTCCTTGATATTTTACTTCCAAAAGAAAATGGAATTACTTTTTTAACCTGGTTGCGAAAAGATCCGAAAATTTCTTCAATCCCAGTATTGGCTTTTTCTAATTATGACGACCCTGATATAAAAAAACAGGCTTTTAAATTGGGAGTAAAAGATTATTTAATTAAAACAAATTATACTCCTAAAGAAATAATTGAAAAAATTAAATCGTATCTTAAATAATGGAAAGGTTATTAACTATTAAAACATTAAAATATATAGGAAAACCGGTTCGGGTTTGCGGCTGGGTCCAGACTATTAGAGCTCATGGAAAAATTCTTTTTATTGATATTAGAGACAGAAGCGGAATTTTGCAATTAGTTTTTACTCCACAAAATAAAGAATTATATAAAACCATTCAGAAAATAAGGCCAGAATGGGTGATAGGAGTTGAAGGAACTATTGAAAAAAGGCCAAAGGGACAAATAAATCCAAAAATTGAAACAGGTAATGTAGAACTTCATACTTCAAGAATAGAAATCTTTTCTCAGGCTAAAACTTTGCCCTTTCCTATTGATAATCCTGGTTATGAAATATCAGAAGAAAAAAGATTAGAATACCGCTATTTGGATTTAAGGAGAAAAAGAATGAGAAAGAATTTAGAGGTTCGACAAAAAGTTATTCAGTTTATGAGAGACTTTTTAATTAAGGAAGAATTTATTGAGGTTGAAACTCCACTTTTAACTAAATCAACTCCTGAAGGAGCAAGAGACTTTTTAGTTCCTTCTAGATTATATTCGGGTAAATTTTATGCTCTACCTCAAAGCCCTCAACAATACAAACAACTTTTGCAAGTAGCTGGAATTGAAAAATATTTTCAAATAGCTCGTTGTCTTAGAGATGAAGATCCACGAGCTGACCGCCAACCAGAACACACTCAACTGGACATAGAAATGAGTTTTACTAACCAAAAAGAAATTCTAATTTTAATTGAAGGGCTTTATATAAATATTATTAAAAAATTATTTCCAGAAAAAAGAATTCAGAAAATTCCTTTCCCAAGAATTACTTATAAAGAAGCAATAAAAAAATATAAAACTGACAAGCCAGATTTACGAAATAATAAAAATAATCCAGATGAACTTGCTTTTTGCTTTATCACTGATTTTCCAATGTTTGAGTGGCACAAAAAAGAAAAAAGATGGGGGGCTCAACATCATCCTTTTACTAAACCTCAAATCACTGATATTAAAAAAATAAAAGAATCTCCAGAAAAAATCTTGTCTTATCAATATGATCTTGCTTTAAATGGTTTTGAAATCGGAGGAGGAAGCATTCGAACTACTGATTTAAATATTCTAACAGCAGTTTTTGAAGTTTTAGGTCATAAAAAAGAAGAAATTAAAAATCAATTTGCTAATTATTTTGAAGCATTTAGTTACGGAGTTCCTCCCCACGGAGGAATTGCCTCTGGAATCGACAGATTTTTGACTATAGTTTTAAACGAACCGAATATTCGAGAAGTAATTGCTTTTCCAAAAACAGGAGATAATCGTGATTTAATGATGAAGATTCCAAGTGAAGTAACAAAAGAACAATTAAAAGAATTACATATTAAAATTATTAAATCCAAATGAACAAAAGATTAATTTTTTTTTTAATTGGTTTAGTTTTATCTTTTGTTATTCTGAATATCGGACAGTGGATAAAAAGCAGCCAAAACGCTTTGGAAAAATATTTTTATGCCCAAATTTCTCAACCTTTTCAACAAATCGTTAAAATAGAAATTCCGAAAAAACCAAATTTAGATCTTCAAGTTAAATCAGCAATTGCAGTTAAAATCAACAAAAATAATAATGAAAAAAGGGTTCTTTACCAAAAATTTTCAGGAAAAAAATTAGCAATTGCTTCTTTAACAAAATTAATGACTGCTATAATTGTTCTTGAAAATTTAGAAAATTACAGTTCTTCTCTTTCTCAAGAACTTTTAAATAGTATGCTGATTGAATCAAATAATGAAGCTGCTCAAGATTTGGCTGAAATAATTGGTAAAACAGAATTTGTTAATTTAATGAATAAGAAGGCTGAAATTTTAGGTCTTGAAAAAACCTCTTTTACTAATTCCACAGGTTTAGAAACAGAAGAATCCGGTGATCTAATTAATTATTCAACAGCCAAAGATTTAGTAAAACTTACTCAATATATACTAAAAAAGTATCCAATAATTTTTGAAATTTCTTCGCTTCAAAACAAACCTCTTCGTAAGTCAGATGGAACTTCTTATTTAGCAATAAATACCGACGAACTTTTAGGTGAAATTCCCAATATTTTTGGAGGAAAAACCGGATGGGAAGATAAAGCAGGTGGATGTATGCTTTTAGTTTTAAAGGATAAACAAGAAAATAACTATTTAATCAATGTGATTTTAGGTGCTTCTTCACCAACTACGCGTTTTGAAGAAATGGAAAAATTAGTTAATTGGATTAATATACAATGAGTTTTCTTATTTTTAATGTAATTAAAATTTTAGTTTTGACAATTTTAACAGCTGGAATTGCTTTTTTATTGGCTCCATATTTAATTAAAATTTTAAATAAATTTAAATTTTGGAAGAAAGAAGCTAGGACAAAAACTATTACTGGAGACAAAGCTGAAGTTTTTTATTCATTACATAAAGAAAGAGAAACAACTGTGCCCAGAGGTGGGGGAGTATTAATTTGGGTTTCGGTTTTAACAGTTATATTTTTACTTTTTATTATTTCTCATTTTACTAATATCTGGTGGTTAAAAGAATTAAATTTTTTATCCAGAGGTGAAACTTGGCTTCCTTTATTTACTTTAATTATAGCTTCAATTGTCGGTTTAACTGACGATGTTTTACAAGTTTCGGGCAAGGGAAAATATATCGGCGGAGGAATGGGATTCACCAGAAGATTAATAATTGTTGCTTTAATCGGTTTAATTGGCGGATTGTGGTTTTATTATAAATTAGATTGGAGTACTATTCATATTCCTTTAATTTTTAATTTTCCTTCAGGAATTGATCTTACTATCGGGTTCTGGTATATTCCTCTTTTTATATTAGTAATGATTGCTTCTTGGGCAGGAGGAGTAATTGATGGTTTAGATGGATTATCAGGAGGAATATTTGCCGCTATTTTTGGAGCATTTTCAATAATTGCTTTTTCTCAGGGAAAAATTGATCTTGCTACATTTTGTATTGTAATTGTTGGCACTCTCTTTGCTTTTTTATGGTTTAATATCCCTCCTGCAAAATTTTATATGGGAGAAACAGGAATTTTAGGATTAACATCAACTATGGCTGTAGTAGCTTTTTTAACAGATTCGGTAGTAGTTTTACCAATCATTGCCGGATTAATGGTTATTGAAGTTGGTTCTTTAATTATTCAATTACTATCTAAAAAATTTCGTCATAAAAAAATCTGGCTTTCCACTCCGATTCACCACCATTTTGAAGCTCGAGGATGGCCAAGTTATAAAGTAACTATGAGATTTTGGTTAATTGGCATTATTTTTGCCGTTCTGGGAGTAGCAATTCGCTTATTAGGATAATTACATCATGAAAACGAAAATTCAAAATTTGAGAAAAAAATATCCTAAATTTATTTATGAAAACTATTCTTATAGAATTTCTAAAAATAACTTAGAAATTTTTTTTGATTTTAAAATTGAACCCGGTATCTGTTTTAGACCAAAAGTAATTATTGAAAATATTGATGAATCCAAGCTAAAAAAAATAGGGAATAAGATATTAAATAATTTAATTTTTCATTTGGGACTGGCGGAAATCCCCAGTTATTGGAAGGCAACCTGCTCTCCAAAAATAATAGTTAAAGCTGGCCCTTTAAATAAAGAGCAAATTAACTGGTGGAAAGACCTAATAATTCAAGGACTGGGCCAGTTTTTCTATGAAAATAAAATTAATTTTAGAAAACAAAACTTTTTTAAAGTCATTCCAATAAATAGCAATTTTACTAGGTTGAACCTTGTAAAATTATCAAAAAACGAGGATAAGGTTTTAGTACCAGTGGGAGGAGGAAAGGATTCAATAGTTACCTTGGAAATTCTAAAAAAAATAAAAAAAGACATTAATTGCTTTAGCTTAAATCCAACTGAATCTGCTCAAAAAATAATAAAAATTGCTAGCTGTAAAAAACCTTTAATTATCAGACGGAAAACTGACAAAAGACTTTTAGAGTTAAACCAAAAAGGATTCTTAAACGGCCATACTCCTTTTTCGTCTTATTTATCTTTCTTAAGCGTGATATTGGCCGTAATTTTCAATTATAAGTATATTGCTTTTTCTCAGGAACGAAGCTCGAATGAAGGTAATATAAAATACTTGAGTAAAATAATTAATCATCAATATTCAAAAAGTTTTGATTTTGAGAAAAAATTCAAAAATTATTCTAAGAAATATTTAACAAAAAATGTAGAATATTTTAGTTTTCTCAGACCTATTTATGAAATTCAAATAGCTAAATTATTTTCAAGCTATCCTAAATATTTTTCTTCTTTTTTAAGCTGTAACGAAGCATATAAAACAGCTTCCGGTACCAAAAAACCTACTAAAAAATGGTGTGGTAATTGTCCTAAATGCCTTTTTGTATGGACTTGTCTTTATCCTTTTATAGATAATAAAAAATTATCTAAAATTTTTGGAAAAAATCTGTTTCAAGATAAAAAACTTCTCTCTCTAATGAAAGAATTAATCGGAGAGCAGGGGATAAAGCCTTTTGAATGTATTGGTACTAAAAAAGAGAGTTTACTCGCTTTCTACTTAAGTTGGAAAAAAGCAAATAAAATAGGAATAGATATCTCTAAACTATCTCTTTTAAATTATTTCGAAGAAAAGGTTTTATTAAAACACCAAAATTTAGAAAATGAATCAAAAAAAATGATAAACTCTTGGAATAATTATAATAACTTACCGAAAGAATTTGAAAAAATCTTAAAAAAAGTGGTATCTTAAAGACAGAATGAAATTAAATGAATTAAAAACTAAAAAAGTTCTAATTTTAGGTTTTGGCAAAGAAGGACAAAACAGTTTTAAATTCTTAAAAAAATTATTCCCTGAAAAAATTTTAAAAGTTGCTGACCAAAAAACTGATAAAAATTATCTTAAAAAAGTTAAAGATTATGATGTTGTAATTAAATCGCCCGGAATTCCTATTCATTTACCAGAAATTGAAAAAGCTTATAGAGAAAGAAAAATTACTTCACAAACAGAGATTTTCTTCGATAATTGTCCTGGAACAATTATCGGCATTACCGGAACAAAAGGAAAAAGTACTACCGCTTCTCTAATTTATCAAATATTAAAACAAGGAAAAATTAAAGTTCATTTAGTCGGAAATATTGGCAAGCCAGCATTATCTTTTCTTAATAAAGCAAAAATTGATGATGTTTATGTTTATGAGTTATCTAGCCATCAGCTTTACAATCTTAAAAAATCTCCTCAAATTGCTGTTCTTTTAAATATTTATCCTGAACATTTGGATTATTACAAAAGTTTCAAAGAATATACAAAAGCCAAAGCCAATATTGGTCGTTATCAAAATAAAGCAGACTATCTAATTTTTAATTCGGGAGATAAATTAGTTAAAGAAATAACAAAAAAATCTAAAGCTAAAAAAATTCCAATTCAAGGAAAATATTATCAGTTAGATAAAACAGCGACAGAAGCAGTTGCTAAAATATTCAAAATTCCTTCCAAAATTGTCAAAAAAACAATTAAAGAATTCAAATTTTTACCTCACAGATTAGAATTAGTTGGGACTTTTCGAAGAATCACTTTTTACAATGATGCTTTAGCAACTATTCCTGAGGCAACAATAGAAGCCATAGAAACCTTAGGTAATAAAGTAGAAACAATCATGCTTGGTGGTTTTGAAAGAAATATTGAGTTTACTAAATTAGCTAAAAAAGTTTTAAAAAGTAAAATAAAAAATGTGATTTTATTTCCAACTACCGGAGAACGAATCTGGAAAAAAATCACTCAATTGAATTCAACTAGTTCTTTACTAAAACATTTCTTTGTTAGTAATATGGCAGATGCTGTAAAATTAGCTTATCAATATACTAAAAAAGAAAAAATCTGCTTACTTTCTACGGCTTCTTCAAGTTTTAGTATTTTTAAGGATTATAAAGAAAAAGGCAATTTATTCAAAAAATATGTAAAAAAGTATGGAAAGGATTAAAGGTAAACCTGATTATTTTTTATTAGGGACAGTTCTTATTTTAGTAGCTTTGGGAATTATTATCTTAGCTAGTGTTTCAGCTCCTCTTTCTCAAGAAAATTTTAACAACACTTATTACTTTTTAAACCATCAGTTGTTATTTGGATTATTACTAGGATTAATTTTAGGTTTTTTTGCTTTTAAAATCCGCTTAGATTTATTAAAAAAATTGGCTCCGGTTTTAATTCTATTAAACCTGATAATGTTAGCAATGGTTTTTCTGCCAAAAATTGGAGCTGGAGCTGGAGGAGCAAGTAGATGGTTGACAATTGGACCTTTTTCTCTTCAGCCTTCAGAATTTTTAAAAATCACCTTTATTTTATATTTAGCTGCTTGGTTAAGTAGTCGGACAGAAAAAAACATACTTGAAAAGACAAAAGGGGCATTTAATCAAACTTTTATTGTTTTTCTGATTGTTATGAGTTTGGTTAGCTTGCTTTTAGTCTTTCAACCCGATATCAGCACTTTAGGAATAATTGCCATAGTAGCTGTTATAATGTATTTTATATCCAACACTCCTTTATGGCAGACCTTTTCAATAATTTTAATAGGAATCACAACATTATTCACTTTAATTAAATTAGCTCCTTATAGATTAAATCGCATTGCCGTCTTTTTTAATTCAGGAATTGACCCAATGGGAATTGGTTTCCAGATAAAACAGGCTTTAATTACTATTGGCTCAGGAGGACTTGCTGGTTTAGGTTTAGGAATGTCTCATCTGCAACTTAGTTTTCTGCCAGAATCAATATCAGATTCAATTTTTGCCATTATGGCTAAAGAAATGGGATTTATAGGCAGCTTTATTTTAATTGCTCTTTTTTTAATATTTTTATGGCGAGGATTCAAAATTGGAAAAACTAGCCAAGATAAATTTTCTCAATTAACGGCCATTGGTATTAGTTCTTGGATTGTCATTCAGGCTTTTATTAATATTGGCTCAATGATTGAAATTTTACCCTTAACCGGAATTCCTTTACCATTCATCGGTTATGGGGGATCAGCTTTAGTAACCGAATTAATTGGCGTAGGAATTTTATTAAATATTTCAAAACAATGAAAATTTTATTTACTGGTGGTGGAACCGGCGGGCATATACTACCAATAGTATCTTTAACCAGAGAAATAAGAAGGATATATCCTGAAAAAAATCTTCAGTTTTTTTACATTGGTCCCGAAGATGAATTTGGAGAAATTTTTCTTTCTCAAGAAGGAATAATAATTAAGCATGTTTTAGCTGGGAAAATAAGAAGATATACAGATTGGAAAAGTATTACTCAAAATTTAGTCGATTGTCTATTTAAAATTCCGGCTGGAATTTTTCAGGCTATTTTTTATATTTTCCGTCTAAGTCCAGACTTAATTTTTAGTAAGGGAGGATTTGGTTCTTTGCCAGGGGTAATAGCCGGTTGGCTTTTATGGACTCCTATTCTTTTACATGAATCAGATGCTGTTCCTGGATTATCTAACCGTTTTTTAAGTAAATTTTTACCAAAGGTCTTTGTTTCCTTTCCCAAAACCGAATGGTTTCCTCCTTCAAAAATGATTTTAATCGGAAATCCGATTAGAAAAGAATTATTGAACGGTTCAAAAGAAAAAGCTCAGAAATTATTTAAATTAACTAGTGAAAAACCAGTAATTTTAATTCTGGGCGGTTCTCAAGGGGCTCAAAGAATAAACGATAAAATCTTGGAGATTCTTTCTAAACTTCTTACTAATTTTGAACTTATTCATCAATGCGGACAAAAAAACTTCAAAGAAGTAAAAGTAGAAGCCAAAGTAATGATAACCAAAGATTTAGAAAAATATTATCATCTTCTCCCATTTTTAAAAGAGGAACAATTGAAACATGCTTATCAAGCAGCTGACTTAATTGTTAGTCGAGCCGGTTCAGGAAGTATCTTTGAAATTGCTGCTCTTGGAAAACCAAGCATCTTAATTCCTCTACCTGAATCTGCTCAAAATCATCAAATAAAAAACGCTTATTCCTATGCCGAAAATAAAGCCTGTTTAGTAATAGAGGAAGCTAATTTTACTCCACATTTCTTTTTAGAAAAATTAAAATACCTTTTCTCTAGTCCTCAAGAATTAGAAAAAATGAGAAAAGCAGCCAAAAATTTCTCCAAGCCATTAGCAGCTAAAACGATTGCCGAATACATAGTTGACCAATTAAAAAATTCGTGTCAAAATTAAATTGATGGATTCTGGGGATTTTAAGTTTATAAAGCCCGGAGAAGTAAGGGTGAGAATTGCTCCCTCGCCAACAGGATTATTACATATCGGCTTAGCCAGAACCGCTCTTTTTAATTATCTTTTTGCTAAAAAATATCAGGGAAGTTATGTTTTAAGAATCGAAGATACAGATTTAGAAAGATCAAGTCCTTTATTTGAAAAAGATATTATCGAAAGTCTAAAATGGTTAGGAATTGAATGGTCAGAAGGACCTGATATTTCAGGAGCTTACGGACCTTATCGTCAAAGTCAAAGAACAGAAAGCTATAGTAAATACTTAAAACAATTAATAGCCGAGGATAAGTCTTATTATTGTTTTTGCTCTGAAGAAGAATTAGAAGCTCAAAGACAATATAAATTATCAATTGGAGAAGCACCGTGTTATTCCGGAAAATGTGCAAATCTTTCTAAAGAAACAATTAAAAAATATTTAGCTGAAGGAAAACCATCGGTAATTAGATTCAGAGTGGCTTCAAAAAAACTTGAATTTAATGACTTAATCCGTGGCAAATTAGAGTTTGATACTTCTTTAATTGGAGATTTTATTATTGCCAAGACAACATCTATTCCTTTATATAATTTTGCCGTAGTGATTGACGACTTTGAAATGAAAATCAGTCATGTCTTTAGAGGAGAAGATCATATTTCCAATACTCCAAAGCAAATTTTAATCCAAGAATCTTTAAATTTTCCACAACCAGAATATGGTCATTTTCCTTTAATTTTTGGACCAGATAAAACTAAATTGAGTAAAAGACATGGAGCTGTAGCTGTTTCTGAATATAGAGAAGCAGGATATCTTCCGGAAGCATTAATTAATTTTATGGTTTTTTTAGGATGGAATCCTGGCGGAGACAGAGAAATCTATTCAATACCTTCCTTAATTAAAGAATTTTCTTTAGATAAAGTTCAAAAAGGAGGAGCAATTTTTAATAATAAAAGATTAGATTTTTTAAATGGATTTTATATCCGTCAAAAGTCATTAGAAAAATTAACCGAACTTTGTCTGCCTTATTTAATTAAAGAAGGATTAATTACACCTATTTTTAAACAAGAACAATATCCTCCGGCTTACGGAGCAATGGAAATTAATCAGGCATATTGTATTACTGAAACTAAAGAAGAAATAAGTTTAGATTCTATCCAGAAAATTGTTTCAATTTATAAGGAAAGATTGAAAAAACTCTCAGATATTTCTGAATTGACTGATTTTTTCTTTAAAGATAAATTAGAATATAATAAAGACTTGTTAAAATGGAAAGATATGACCGATAAAGAAATTATTCATTCTTTTGACAAGTTGGAAAAAATATTATCTAAAATCAAAACTGAAAATTGGACTAAAGAAAATTTGGAAGAATTTTTAATGCCAGAAGCTGAAAAAATAGGGGATAGGGGAAAGCTTTTATGGCCTTTGAGAATTATTTTAACCGGAAAAGAAGCCTCAGCTGGCCCTTTAGAAATAGCTGAAATATTAGGAAGAGAAAAAACTTTTAAAAGAATAAAAGAAGGAAGGGAAGTATTAAAATGATAAAAAAAATAATACCAATTTTAATAATATTTGGGCTTTTGTTGCCGATTTTTTCATTTGCCCAACTTAAATCTTTCCAAACACCAGAAACATTAGAAGAAGCAAAACAAATGGGAGAAAAAACTCTTGAAACTACTCAAAAAGAAATGCCAAGTATTTTAAAAAAGCTTTGGGAAAAAAATGTTCTTCCTGTGTGGAATAAGATGTATCAGTGGTTTATAGCTAATGTTTGGCCAAAAATTGAAAAATGGTTCCAAAAAGAAATAGAGTCCAGAATTAAAGAAGAAGCTGAAAAAAGAAAACCAATTATTGAAGAAGAATTTCAAAAAGAAAAAGAAGAAATAAAAAAAGAAGCACCAGAAATTGGTAAAACTCTTTTGGAAAAATTTAAAGAATTGATTAAATAAAAACTCCTCCTTTTTACCGCTTAATCCACAGGACTGTTTAATCGACGGGGGAATATAATTTTATCTCTTGACATAGTCTTTTAGACTGTTTATTATTAAGATATAATAGGTCGGACAATATAGGTAAAGCGTCACTTTATATCTAAAACAAAAGGAGGTTTTAACCACTTCCCTATAAATATGAAAAAATCTGATAAAAGCATCATCAAACATATCCCAGATTTTTTAGATTATTGTGAAGTTGAAAAAGGTTTATCAGATAATACTCAAAAGAATTACCAGCGCTACCTCGCTAAATTTGTTTTCTGGCTAAAAAAAAATAAAAAAGAATATCTCCTACCACATGAACTTGCCGCAGAAGATATTTGGGCTTATAGATTGTTTTTAAGCCGTTTTCAAGACCAAAGGGGTCATTCCTTAAAGAAGACAACCCAGAACTACTATTTAATCGCCCTGAGAGCCCTTTTGAGCTATTTTACTGCCAAAGACCTAATATCACTCCCCGCAGACAAAATAACTCTTCCAAAAGACGCTAAAGCGGAAAAAACTGTAAAATTCCTAAATTTAGATCAAATTGAGAAACTTTTATTAGCCCCCAATACTAAAATTCAAAAAGGCTTAAGAGATAGAGCTATTTTGGAATCTCTCTTCTCAACCGGATTAAGAGTTGCTGAATTAGTTGCTCTCAATAAAGAACAATTTACTAATATAGAAAACAAAAAAGATTTAGAACTTGGGATTATTGGTAAAGGAAGTCACCCTAGAACTGTTTATTTTTCTGAAAGAGCTTTGTCTTGGATCAAACAATATTTAAAAACCCGTAAAGATAAAGATAAGGCCTTATTCATTCATTACAGAGCTAGAAAAGATGCGGATGCTCGCCTAACATCGCGTTCTATAGAAAGAATTGTCAAAAAATATGCAATCTCAGCAGGCGTTCCTGTATTTACAACCCCTCATACATTAAGGCATTCAATGGCAACCGATTTACTAACTCAAGGCGTTGATCTACGAAGTATCCAGGAATTTTTAGGCCACAGAAGTATTATTACAACCCAAATATATACTCATGTAACAAACAAACGTCTTCGTGATATTCATCGTCAATACCATAGCGGCAAAAATCTTAAAGAATAATTAATCTACTGACGATTTTCTTTTATTTATTAAATGTCGCACAATATTAACAGCCTTAAATAAAAACTGCCCAGCGATGGGCTTTTACAGTTTTGATTATTTTAGATAATCAAGTAAAGAAAAAAATAATAGCAACCTCCACAGTAATAATAGAAAAAGGAAGGGCTCTCAAAGATTTTAACCTCTGGAGCCCTATAGTCACAACTTCTACTCAATTAGTAGGAAACTTCAGCTGCCTTAAAGGCGGCTTCGATTTTGTCTGCCATATCCTCCACGTTATCGCAGACAGCGTATCTGATGTAAGGGTCGAATTGCACGCCTGTCACTCCGGTTCGCTCAATCATTTGGAAGTTGAAGTGCTTGGCATCCTGCACTTTTTCACCGAAGAAGTAATTGGGCCTCAACCAAAGGGTGAAGAATCCAGCACCAGGATTTACGGCCAAGCGCATACCATGTTTGGTCAGAATAGTAATGAGCAAGTTTATGCGCTTTTCGTATATCTCTCTTATATTCCTGATATTCTCCCTGTCGTTCTCGATAGCATCAAGTGCACCAGCTGCCATGGGAGAGGCAAAACCGCTATCGGTATTGCCTTTAATGGTCATAATATCAGCGACGAAGTCTTTCGAACCGACAATCGCTCCTATCCTCCATCCTGTGCCGTTGCGAATAACTTTGGAAGCTGAGAATGCTTCTGCCCAAGAAAGGTCCCGGTAGTTCACAGCAACCTCGGATAAAGCACAGCTCGCTGGATCATGAGAAAGAATATAGTAAGGATTGTCGTTGAACAATCTGATGTTGTTCGTCTCACAGACTGCGCAGATCTTCTGCCACCACTCCCGGGTAGCAATTTGGCCACTGGGATTGTGCGGGTAATTAGTCATAACCAAGGCAGTTCCCGGCTCAATATCCCTTGCCTGGAAACGAAATCCATTCTCGGGATTAAGAAGCAGAGAATACTGGAATACCTGCAGATAACCGCACCAGTCGGCCGGAGTCGAATAACCCGGCTTTGTAGTAGTAGCTACCTTGAACTGTTCCAGGTGAGCTCCGCAGGCTAAGGGAATCAACCCCAGCATCGGCTTTATTCCTGGAATTGGCAGATAACCGACATCCGCTCCTTCAAGAAATTTATCCTTGAAGTGGGCTTGGACAAACCGCTTGGCAAAGTCCGGAATGTAATGGCAGGTATTGTCCTGATATTCGTGCACCCGCTCTTCGTCCAGCATTACTACCCTGGCCGCTTCGTTCCTGGCACTGAGCAAAGCTGCTCCTGTTGGCTGGCCAATAGATAGATTGATGATTTCTATCCCCTTGGCCGTGGCCTCGACTCTCTTGGCCTTGATCTCCTGAAATAGGTTCATTCCACCTTCCGGCAACCTTGATGTCCTCATTCTTTCAATCCCCCTTCTCTGACTGTAATATCTTTGGCGCAAAGCGAAGTGTAGTATCATCTCATCATCTCTATTCTTTCATCAGACCGCAAAAGAAGTTCTTGGCAGTGCAGCCGGCTGTTGTAGTTAAAGCCTATAGCTCTGCCATAAACATCAGCATTGGCATTTTATCTTCCTCCTCAGTATTTATTCTTATTAAAAAGGGCTAAACCCTCCTTAAAATAACTCTGCAATAAATTTATAGATTTGTCAATAAAAAAAACAAGAGTAATTATCCCTTGACAACAAGTTAGACGATAATCACCAAATACTTAGATTCCTAGAATTTGAATTTGAATTTGTCTTTTTCTTGAGTGATCTAATTCTACAATAAAAATTCTTTGCCATTGGCCAAGTTGAATTTTCCCATTAATTAGATTTAAAGTTGCATTTACTAATAAATGAATGGCTTGGCAATGAGAATGACCATTAATACATTCGTCCGGACATATATTAACGCTTCGTTTATTAAGGTCATTATGTTGATAATTCAAAGCTTTGGGAGCAGTTTTCTCAAGATTATTCTTAAAATCTTCAATAAGAAGCGGTTCATTTTCATTAACAATAAGAGCAGCAGAGGTATGCAAAATTTGAATATTTACTAAGCCATTTTTGAGCTGGCTTTTTGTAATAAAATCTTTGACTTTATCAGTTATATCAATAAAATCAAATGTATCTTTAGTTTGAAATTCAATTGTTTTATTTAAAACTTTCATTATTATTTGCCAAATCTTCGCTGCCGCCGGTTATATTCTTCAAGCGCCTCTTCTAAATCCTTTTCTGTGAAGGCTGGCCAGTATTTTTTACAAAAATAAAGTTCAGAATAAGCTGCCTGCCAAATCAAAAAATTTGAAATCCGCTGTTCCATACCAGTCCTAATAATTAAATCTAAATCAGATGTCCAGAGATTTTGAGAAATTATATCTTCGGTAATTTTTTCCGAAGGAATTTTCTTTTCAATTATCTTTTTTATTACCTCCACAATTTCAGCTCTTCCTCCATAACTCAAAGCAAAATTTAAAGTCATTTCTTTATTACTTTTAGTCAGTTCTTCAACATCTTTTATTGCTTTCTGTAAGGATTTTTCTAACTTTTCTCTTTGGCCAATTACCCGAACTCTTATCCCATCTTTATCAATCTCTTTGATATTTTTTTTATTAAACGTCTGTTTAAATAGTTTCATTAAGTAATTCACTTCAATCTTTGAGCGTTTCCAATTTTCAGTAGAAAAAACAAACAAAGTGAGAATTTTTATTCCCTGCTGTTTACACCATTTTATTACTTCTTTTACTTTTTTTAGTCCTTGACGATGGCCGGCAAAAGTCGGCAATCCCCTTTCCTTTGCCCATCTCCGATTACCATCAACAATAATGCCTAAATGATAAGGAATTTTCTTCATATTAAAAAATCACTTTCTATTTTAACATTTTTTGGCAAAATCCAAGAAAAATTAAATCCTAAAAAATAAATTAACTTAACAGCTATTTTTGAAAAAAGAATTTTTGGTAAAAAAAACTTTTTCACTTCTTTTCTATATTCTAAAAAATTTGGAAAATTTTTCAGGAGAATTTCAGCAGCTATTAATCCCCAGACTACTCCGCCGCCTGACCAAGGTTTAGTTAATCCTGCAGCATCGCCACAAAGAGTAATTTTAGAATCAGAAGGAATTAAAAATCCTTGAGGAACTAGTCCTGCTCTCATATTATTTAAATAAAGATTATTTCTTTTCAAGAAATTTTCAAAAATACTCTTTGCTATTTTAGGATTAGAAATTATTCCGTATTCGGTCTTTTCACCTTTTGATATTTTCCAAATAAAACCTTTTTGTTTTTGGGGCCAGGTCTCAATTAATTCTCTATTATTTTCTTTTAAAAAAGGTGCAGAAGCAAATCCCTGAATAGCTAGTTTATAATTTAGTTCTGATAATCCTAAGTTTTTTCTAACAACAGAATTCGGCCCATCACAACCAATAGTTCTATCAAACCCTTTCGGTAAAAAAATAATTGGGTGGCCCAAAGAAATTTTAGCTCCTGTACTTTTAGCTAAATCGGCTACTAAATTATCAAGCTCAAAATGATCCATCAGTAAAATCTTTTTAGAAAAACTTACTTCTAAGGTTTTTTTAGAAAAATGAATTAAAACTGATTTTATTTGTTTTTGAATTAATTTCCGGCTTTCAGGAATAAACTCTAAAATTTTTTCAGAAAAAAGCCCTGAACAACATTTTTTTCCAATTTTCTCTTTTTTTTCAAAAACTGTTACCTGATAACCTTGTTTACTCAATTTCCAAGCTAGATAAAGACCGGAAATTCCCGCTCCAATTATAGCTATCTTCATAATTAATTTTTAATGATTCTTTTTCTTGCTGTTTAGCCGTAAGATAACCCATAGTAAAAGAAAGTAAAGAAATTAAAATAACGCCGATAACCAATATAATATCAGCTTGATATTTTTTGACAAATTGTATAATTTTTTGTAACATCTTAATTGTATGGCGAAAACTAAAGCTACTGGAGCTACAAAATTAGGAAGGGATTCTCAGCCAAAATATTTAGGAGTTAAACTTTTCGAAGGAGAAACTACTAAAAATGGCTCAATTATTATTCGTCAGCGAGGTTTGAAATTCCTTCCAGGAAAAAATGTCAGACGTGGCAGCGATAACACCTTATATTCTTTGAAAGAAGGTGTTGTTCATTTCACAACAAAAAGAAAAATGTTATTCAATAAGTCTCAAAGAAAAGTAAAAATTGTTAATGTTGAATAGCAGCTTTAATAAATTCTTTAAATAAAGGATGCGGCTTTAAAGGCCGTGATTTTAATTCTGGATGAAATTGAACGCCAACAAAAAAAGGATGATTTTTTAATTCAATAATTTCAACTAAGTTTTTTTCTGGGTTTACTCCAGCTATTATCATTCCTTTAGACTCTAAAGTTTCTTTAAAATCATTATTCAATTCATAACGATGTCTATGACGCTCAGATATATTAGATCGTCCATAAGCTTTAAAGCTGTGAGTTTTTGGCTTTAATTTACAATTATAAGCCCCCAATCGCATTGTTCCTCCGTATTTTTTATCACGAATAAGGTTTTTTTGTTCTGGCATTACATCAATTATTGGATATTGGCAATCCGTTGAAAATTCAGTAGAGTTTGCTTTTTTAAAACCACAAATATTTCGAGCAAATTCAATTACAGCTAACTGCATTCCTAAACAAAGTCCCAAGAATGGGATTTTTTTCTTTCGACAAAATTTAATAGTCTTAATTTTTCCTTCTATTCCCCTATTGCCAAAACCGCCTGGAACAATTATACCGTCATATTTTTTTAATTCTTGAAGTTTTTTAGGATTTTTTTCATATTCTTCGGATGACAACCAATAAATTTCCGGCTTTCTTTTATAAAACCAAGCAGCATGCTTTATAGCTTCAATAACTGAAATATAAGAATCCATCAGAGTAAATTTTCCACTTTTAAAATATTTTCCGATTATACCGATTTTAACCGGTTTTTTAACTTTTTTAATAACAGCGATTAATTTTTTCCAATCTTTTAAATCATTTTTCTTGGTTCTCAGTCTAAACTTCTTTAAAATTCGACTGTCTAAGTTTTCTATTTCAAAATTAATCGGAATTTCATAGATTGATTTAATATCAGGAGCTGAAATAACATCTTTAACTTCTAAATTACAAAAAATAGAGATTTTTCTTTTTCTGGGCGCATCTAAAGGAAGGCTGGCTCTGGCTAAAATAATATCTGGTTGGATACCAGCCGTATTTAAAGTTTTAACAGCAGTCTGAGTGGGTTTAGTTTTCATCTCACCGATCATTTCCGGAATTGGCAGATAGCTAACTAAAATAAAAAGGACATCTTTCGGATATTTTAGTTTTAATATTCTGGCTGCTTCAAGGAATAGCATATTTTGATATTCCCCTACCGTTCCTCCAATTTCAATTAAAACAAAATCAGCCTTATTTTTTTTAGCTGCTTTTTTTATTCGAGAAATTACTTCATTAGGAATATCTGGTACTACTTCAACGCACCGACCACCATATTCCAGATTTCTTTCCCGATTTATTACTGATTGATAAACCCTGCCAGTAGTAATATAATTATCAGTACTTAAATTCTCATTTAAAAATCTTTCATAATTTCCAACGTCTTGGTCACATTCTGTTCCGTCATCAGTCACAAAAACTTCCCCGTGTTCAACGGGGTTCATAGTTCCGGCATCAACATTAATATAAGGATCAATTTTAACCGCAGTTACCTTAAAACCTTTACCTTTTAAGATTCTGCCAATTGAAGCCACAGCTACTCCTTTTCCAATACCAGACATTACACCTCCCGCAACAAAGATGTATTTTAATTTCATTTCTCTTTTTTTTCTTCAGATACTATCACCTTTATTTCGGCTTCTAAATTGTGTTCAAAATTAATTTTAATCAGAAATTCTCCAAGTTCTTTAATTGGTTTTTCTAAATTAATTTGAGTTTTTTTAATCTCAAAGCCAAGTTCTTTTAATTTCTCAGAAAGCTTTTGTGTAGTAATTGATTCAAATAACTGGTCCTCTTCGCCAAGTTTAACCGGAATAATAATTTCCTGACCATCAATAGTTGAAGCTATTCCTTGAATTTTCTTTAGTTCTTCTTCGGCTTTTCGTGTTTCTGTCTCTTTCTGAACTTCTAACCAAGTAAGATTCTTCTTGGTAACTAATTTTACCAAACCTTTAGGAATCAAAAAGTTCCTAGCAAAACCATCTTTAACTTCTTTGATATCGTGCTTCTTTCCTATATTTTCAACATCTTTGAGTAAAATAACCCGCATATTATAGTATTGTACTATAAGCTTTTAATTATTTCAATCGCTTTATCTAATTGAGGGTCTCTTTCCTCTGTATAATCTTCTTCTGTTATCTCTACTTCAACATCCGGCTCCAATCCTTTATCTGTAATAGATTCGCCTTTTGGAGTCAACCATTTAGCTATGGTCACTTTAAGAGAAGAATCTCCTTTTAACATTTTTAATTCTTGAACAGATCCTTTACCAAAAGATTTTTCGCCGACCAATAATATATCACGATTATCTCTTAAAGCTCCGGCTAAAATTTCAGAAGCAGAAGCAGATCCTTGATTTATTAAAATCACTATTGGATATTCGGCTAAGCTTGCCGTGCCATTGGCTTTGTAAATTTGCTGTTCTTGCTTACCGCCAAAATCCTCGATAACCACAATTTTTTCTTTTTCAAGAAACCAGCCTGCAATATTCTGAGCTACTTCTAAATAACCACCTGGATTATTTCTTAAGTCCAAAATTATTTTTTTACAAGGACTGGCTAAAATTTCAATAGCTGCTTCTCTAAAATCAAAATTAGCTTTCTCCGAAAATTGATAGAGTTGCAGATAAGCAATATTATCATCTTTTATTTCCCATTTTAAAGAAGGGATTTCAATTATTCCTCTAATAATTTTAATTTCTCTGGTATTTTCCCAATCTTGACGATAAATTGTCAAAATTACTTCTGTCCCTTTTTCACCCCGAATTAAATTAACCGCTTCATCAATAGTCAAGTCAATTGTTAAAGTATCGTCCACTTTTATAATTTTATCCCCGGCACGCAACCCTGCTTTTTGCGCCGGCGTCCCTTCCAAGGGAGCAATCACCTGAAGCTGACCCTTTCTTATACTAATTTCCATACCTACTCCCTCAAAACTTCCTTTAATATCATCGCTAAATCTTTTAGTATCTTCAGGATTCAAAAAGACTGTATAAGGATCTTCTAAAGATTTTACCATTCCGGAGATAGCTCCGTAAATCATTTTCTGAATATCAAGAGCTGATTTATTGACAAATTTTTCCTCAAGCTCGTGCAAGGTTTGCCATAAAAGAGAAAAATCAATTTCCTCGGGCGGACAAATTTTACACTGCGATTCCCCATAATAAAGACCACCGCTAAAACTAGTTAAAATAACAACGACCAACGAAATAAAAATTAAAGTCTTTTTAAAACTCATACCATAACATTATAGCAAATTTTAATTCTTAGGCCAATAAAAAATGAAGTAGCCGCGTTCCAAATCAATCAAATTGATCTGAAACGCGGCTTTGTACTGCTCCAAAATCTGAGAGTCTGAAAGAAGCCTTTACTTTTTACTTCCAACCAAGGCTTCAACTAAGTTGGATAACTGGCATCGTTCCCTCCTTTAGTAGTCTACGCTACTTTTACTGCTCTGGGCTTCACTACCCAGAAGCTCGGATGGTTTTGTTAACTCTCAGATTCTTAAAAAGAGCAGATATTTAATTATAAAAGTAAATTTATTTTTGTCAATATTAAATAAAAAAGTGCCCCCGACGCGATTTGAACACGTGACCGTCTCCTTAAAAGGGAGCTGCTCTACCAATTGAGCTACGGGGGCTTATATTCCTTCTTGTTTCAATTGCTCTAAAAGTTCTTTTTGTTTTTTTGTCAGCTTTTTCGGAGTTTTAATAATTAATTCTACATACATATTTCCTTTGCCGTAACCTGCAAAACGAGGAATTCCTTTGCCCGAAATTCTTAAAATTTTTCCAGACTCAGTACCAGATGGAATTTTCAAAGAAATATTCTTTCCTCCTAAAGTAGGAATTTCAATTGCATCTCCTAAAGCAGCTTGAGAAAAAGAAATCACTGTTTTTAAAAATAAATCATCTCCTTTTCTTTTGAAAACAGAATGAGGTTTAATAAAAATCCGACAATATAAATCTCCTACTTTGCCTTTTTTTCTTCCAGCCTCTCCCCTTCCTTCAACTTTTATTACCTGATTAGTATCAACACCAGCCGGAATGAAAATTTTAATATTTTCTTCTCCTTCTATTCTGCCTTCACCTTTACAAACATTACAAGATTTTTCTGGTTTATATCCTTCTCCGTGGCATTCTGGACAAACAATATATCTAGTAAAAGAACCAAATGGAGTTTTTCTAATTTGCTGAACTTGACCTGTTCCACGACAGGAAAAACATTCTTTTGTTTTACTGCCCGGTTCCGCTCCAGTTCCTTGACATCTGGGACAAGTAACCAATTTTCTTAAAGTAATCTCTTTTTCTTTTCCTTCCAAAGTATACTCTAAAGGAATTTCCAAATCAACTTCAATATCTTTTCCCTTTTTCAGGTCTTTTTTTCTTCCGGTTTGACCAAAACCAAAAATTTCTTCCATCATCTCTCCTAAATCTCCAAAACCAAAATCTCCAAAATCCTCATTATTGGATCTTCCACGACCAAATCCGAAATCCCAGCCAGATGTTGGTCCGCCTTGACTGGAAAATCCTTCAGCTCCTTCAAAAATCCTACCAAATTTATCATACTGAGCTTTTTTTTCTTTATCCGAAAGAATTTGATAAGCTTCATTTATTTCTTTCATTTTTTTCTCGTCTCCTCCTTTATCAGGATGATATTTATGAGCTAATTTATAATAAGCTTTTTTAATTTCATCCTGAGGAGCATCGCGAGAAATTCCTAAAATCTGATAATAATCCTTTGCCATAAATTACTTTTCTTTGTATTCTCCTTCTTCAGGACCTTTTTTCTCTTCTTCTTGTTCTGGTTTTTTTGTTTCAGCGGTTTGTTTATATAACTCTGCTCCAACTTTCTGGACTGCTTGAGAAAGTTCTGAAGTTTTACTTTTTATTTCTTCTATATTATCACCATCTTTGACTTTTTTTAAAGCTTCAATTTTTTCTTCAATCTCTTTTTTTAAATCTGTGGCAACTTTATCTCCGGCTTCTTTTAAAGTTTTCTCAGTAGTATAAATCATATTATCGGCTAAATTTCTATTTTCAATGATTTCCTGCTTCTTTTTATCTTCAGTAGCATGTAATTCTGCTTCTTTTTTCATTTTCTCTACCTCCTCTTTAGAAATACCTATTGAACCTTCAATCTTGATTGACTGAACTTTATTAGTAGCTTTATCTTTGGCCGTAACATTTAAAATACCATTAGCGTCAATATCAAAAGTAACTTCAATTTGAGGAATACCTCTGGGAGCAGGTGGAATACCATCCAGAATAAACTTTCCTAAGGTTTTATTATCTATTGCCATTGGCCTTTCTCCTTGTAAAATATGAATTTCAACAGTAGTTTGACTCTCAGCAGCTGTAGAAAAAATTTGAGTTTTTGCCGTCGGGACAGTAGTGTTCTTAGAAATTAAAACAGTACTCACTCCTCCTAGTGTTTCAATACCCAAAGAAAGCGGTGTAACATCCAAAAGTAAAACTTCTTTCATCTCTCCCTGTAAAATTCCTCCTTGAATAGCTGCTCCAATAGCTACTACTTCGTCAGGATTAATTTCTTTACAAAGCTCTTTGTTAAAAAGTTTTTTAATTTCTTCTTGAATTTTCGGCATTCGGATTTGACCGCCAACTAAAACTATCTCTTCAATATCTTTTGGTTCCAGTTTAGCTTCTTTCAAAGTTTGCTTAGTTACTTCAAGTGATTTAGCAATATAATCTGAAACTAAGTCTTCTAACTTTGCCCGGGTTAATTTGTAATAAAGATGCTTTGGTCCTGCAGCATCAGAAGTAACAAAAGGAAGATTAATTTCACTTTCTAAAGCGGTTGATAATTCTATTTTTGCTTTCTCGGCAGCTTCTTTAATTCTTTGCAAAGCCAAGGGATCTTTTGACAAATCAATTCCCTGATCTTTTTTGAATTCATTAACTATCCAATCCATTATTCTTTGGTCAAAATCATCTCCGCCTAAATGAGTATCTCCGCCAGTTCCTATAACTCTAACCGTTTCTTCAGAAACGTCCAAAATAGAAACGTCAAAAGTGCCACCGCCAAAATCATAAACAATAATTTGCTTCTCTCCTTTTTTAGTTAATCCGTAAGCTAATGCAGCAGCTGTCGGTTCATTAATTACTCTTCTTACTTTAAATCCTGCAACTTCTCCTGCTACTTTAGTTGCTTTTCTTTGGCTGTCATCAAAATAAGCCGGACAAGTGATGATTGCTTCTTCGATTTTTTCTCCTAATTTTTCCTCGGCATCAATCTTTAATTTCTGTAAAATCTGGGCCGAAATTTCAGCTGGTTTAAACCATTTATCTCCCATCTTTACATCAATCCCGCCATCACTTGCCTCTTTTAATTCATAAGGTAAAAGTTTTTTATCTTTTTGAACTTCTTGGTCAGAAAAATGTCTGCCTATCAATCTTTTAATTGAAAAAATAGTATTCTTAGGATTAGTAATTTGCTGTCTTTTAGATGTAATACCAACTAACCTTTCTCCGGTTTTAGTCACGGCTACGACAGAAGGAGTAATTCTTCCTCCTTCTTTATTTTCAACAATCTTCGGCTCACCGGCTTCAATCACTGCCATAGCCGAAAAAGTTGTACCTAAATCTATGCCTAAAATTTTTGCCATATTTTTATATAATAATTTATTTTGCGACCTTAACTTTGGCAGGCCTTATAACCTTTCCTTGAAGTAAATAACCTTTTTGAATTTCTTCCAAAACTGTTCCCGATTCTACTCCTTTTTTTTCAATTACTTCAATTGCTTCTTGAAAATTAGGATCAAACTTTTTATTAATCGTTTTTATTTCTTCAATCCTACCATGATTTTTCAGAAAATCTTGAAGTTGAATTTTTATTTGCAAAAACCCATGTAAAAACTTATTATCCTTTTCCTCAATAGGAACTTCTTTTTCTGCTTTTTCAAAATTGTCTAAAACGGGCAATATTTTTAAAATCAGATCTAAATTTCCATATTTCAAAAATTCAATTATCCTTTCTGTTTCTTCTTTTTTATAATTTAAGAAGTCGGCCTTAGTCCTTTGTGCATAAGCCAAATATTCAGCTTGTTTTTTCTGACATTCTTCTAGTTTTTTCTTTAATTCTTCTAATTTGTCTTCCATATCTTAATATTTTAGTAAATTGTAGTAAAAAGTCAACTATGGTAAAATATTTTAAGACAGAAAAAATTATGAAATTTATTATCAAGGGTGAAAATGTAACTTGGGTTGATATTAAAAATCCAACCGAGGAAGATATAAAATATTTAAAAAGAGAATTCGATCTTCATCCTTTAGTATTGGAAGAATTAATTCCACCAAGTCATCGACCAAAAGTAGAATCTTATAAAAAATATCTTTTTATGGTTTTTCATTATCCTATTTATAGTAAAGAAAAGAGGGAAACCAAACCCAGAGAACTAGATATCATTATAACTAAAAATGTTTTAATCACCAATCATTATAAATCACTTGTTCCTTTAAAAATTCTATTTGATAAATGTAATCTTTATCCCGAAGCAAGAAAAAAATATATGAGTTTGAGTGCTGGTTATCTTTTATTTTTTCTTCTTAATGAATTTTGGAACAACTGCCTCACTAAATTAGACAGAATTGATTCTAAGATAGAAAATATCGAAGAAGAAATTTTCCAGGGAAAAGAAAAAGAAATGGTAACCGAAATTTCGTTAGTTAAAACTGACATAATTAATTTTTGGCGGATTGTCGAACCTCAAGGAGAAACTTTAGAATCGCTTTCTAAAGAAGGGGTAATTTTTTTTGGAGAAAGCTTACTTCCCTACTTCTCCGACATTATAGGCATATATTCGCAAGCTAGTAATAGTTTACAAACTTATAAAGAAACAATTTTAGCCTTAGAAGACACCAATCAATCTCTTCTTTCAGCTAAAATAAATGAGGTTATGCGAGTTTTAACCGTCTTTTCGGTGATTATGCTTCCATTAACTTTAATTGCCAGTATCTGGGGAATGAATATTATTCTTCCTTTTAATAATTCTCAGTTCGGTTTTCCAATAATAATATTAACAATGCTATTTTTAATTGGAATTATGATAATTTATTTCCGTAAAAAGAAATGGCTATAAACTAATCTATTAATGGAGGACTAACCGGAGCAAGATTTCCAAACCTTAATTCAATGTGTTCAATATTTTTTCTCTTTTCAAAAGGAATTTCTTCTAAGACCGCCTTGAGTTTTGTTAACTGCCAATCTATATCTCCTTGGGGATTAAGATAGATTTCCCAACCATCAAAAGTTTCCATATTCAATCTTTCTCCAGAAATTATATTAACAGTTTTTAAAGAAATTTTTAAATTATTTTTCAGCCAAGAATTAATACTGAAAATTTGATTTAGTTTTTCTTTTTCAATTACTCTATTTCCCAATTTCAATTCTATTTCCTGAACTAAGTTTTTGATTTTCAATAAATCTGATTCAGCTTCAGTAATTTCTTTAAAAATTATTCCCTCATTGTCCAATAAAAAACTTTTTTCATCCTGATACCAAATAGCCATTTCCTGTCTTTGTGTTAAAGAAACGTTTAAGGTACTCGGCAATCTTCTATCAATCGTAACCTTAGATATCTCTGGAAAATTATTCAAGACGTCTTTTTTTATCTCATTTTGATTAATCAAAAAAATACTTCTTGTTTTAAAGAATAATATTTGTTTGTTTAACTCTTTTTCAATTATTAAATTAATATCTTGCTTCGGAATGTTTTCTACGCTGGCGATTGTAATCTTTTTCACTTGAAAAAAGGAAGAAAAATAAACTAAATAAAAAACTGCAATTAACATTAATAAAATTAAAAACCCAGACCAAAAAAAACGATTTTGAAAAATTGATTTCTTTTTTTTAATTCTATACGGTTTGTAAAAGTTTTTCCTCATAAACCTCTTTTTATTTTCCTTAATTTCTCAAAAATAAAAGTGAGCCAGTATTTTTTTGAAAGAGGAAAATCCTGAGTTTTTAAGTATTCTTTTTTATAACCGCCGAAACCCATTTTAAAAAGAGTGGGACCAGCCCAAGGATGTTTTGACTGTTTTTTAGGATTAATATAACCCCAAAAATCATATAAAACACATCCTCTTTTTTTTGCTTCTTTAATCGCCTCCCACTGTAAAAGATAAGCAGCTGGAATTTTATGATATTGCGGCAATAAAGCAGCCTGGTGATAAAAACCAATTTTTTGCCAAAAAATAATTAAAGCTGAAGATATAATTTTTCCTTGATATTTTCCAAAAAACAACATTACTTCTTTGTTTTTTAAAAAAATATTGAACTCATTTTTTACATATTTGAAAGAAAAGGGTATGAATTTTTGAACCGCAGCTACTTCTTCAACAAGTTTTTGGTATATTTTAACATCATCTGATTTCATGCTTTTTTCAATTACAATATTTTGATTAAGCGATGTTTTACGAATAAGATAGCGTGTAGTTTTCCGCATATTTTTTAAAAGTTCGTCTTCTGAAAAATTAATATCAAGCTTCCAAGTACTTTCATAAGAATTAGCATGCATTGGAGCTTCTCTAAACTCTAAATCACGAAATATTGCTTTATTTTCTTCAGTTTTTTCCCACAAAGGATTTATTCTAATAAAACTTGCTTTTTCTTTCTTTCCAATTTTTTTAAGTTTTTCTAATAATGTTTTAAAAATCTCGCGTTTGAAAACATTAATATTCGGCCCATGTTGAATTAAAAGAAAAGTGTCTCGTTTAGCTATTATTTTTGAAACTAAAGAAAGTCCAAGCAATTTTTCTTTGTCGTAAATTCCCAATCTCCAAATTTTATTTCCCATCATTTTTTGAAATTCTCCCCAATTCCAAGAACTCAAAAAAGTCTTTTCTTTATATCTTAAAAGAAAATCTTCCCAGATTTCTTTATTAGTTATTTCCTTAATTTCCATAATTTTTTAGAAAATTAACAATTCTTTTAGCCCGTTTTTCTGAAATATTTATATGAGTCGGTAAATTTAAAATTTTTTCAGCAACTTTTTCTACCTTAGGACAGCTTCCTAATACATATTCAATTTTTTCTAGGTCGGTATCAGGAGGAACTATAGGTTTTTTTCGCCAGCCATCATTTAAAAAAATTTTTCTTTTTCTCGCTTCTATTAAAATTTCATTTGTATTAAAGTTAGTTAAAATCGAATAACGCATAAAAACTGGTATTCTATCTTTAATATGCTTATTAAATGGCAAAATAAAATCAGTATTTTTTAATTCTTTTTCATAAAAATCAGCTATTTTCCTTCGGTGTTTATTAAACTTTTCTAATTTTCTAAACTGATTTAAAGCTAAAATAGCTAAGCTATTAGGAAACTTCTTAGGAAAATATTTAGGAATTTTTCCTCTTTTTTCTTTTTTGTAAACCGATTTTGATAAAATTAAAAGTTTATGAAAAGCTACTAAAAAAACTTTTCCTAAATATTCATTTAATTTGTAAGCTGGCAAAATTAAATAATTCATTAAAACTGGATGTAATAACTGTTGAAAGATCCATAAATTTGAATTGTAATCAATTTTTTCTTGAAATTTTTTTATTCTCTCAGCTAATTTTTCATTATTAGTCACTACTATTCCACCGAATACCGAAGAAATTATTTTATCCCTACCAAAACTAAAAAAAGCAATATCTCCAAAAGTTCCACAAGGTTTGCCTTTATATCTTGCTCCTAAACTATGAGCGCAATCCTCAATTAAATATAAATTATTTCTCTTAACAATCTCTAAAATTTCCTCAATCCCTTCAGCAGGCCAACCAAAAGTATGCTGGATAATAACTGCTTTTGATCTAGAAGTAATTTTTTTCTTTAAATCTTCTGGATCTAAATTAAGAGTATCGTCAATATCTACAAAAATTGGCTTAGCCCCTCTTTCTAAAATAGGATTTACCGCTGCATTACAGGTAAAAGCTTGAAGTAAAATTTCATCATCGCATTTTTTTATATCTAAAGCATCTAAAATTGCCATTAAACCAGATCGCCCGCTATTAAAAGAAAAAGAATATTTTACTTTTAAATATTTCTTAAATTCTTCTTCTAATTGTCTAACGGCTACGCCTTTCTTAAATTTCCAAGGCTGAAAAAGTAATTTAAAAGATAGTCGAATATCGTCATTTTCGGTGTTTGGTGATAAAGATGTTGAAATTGGTGATAAAAAACTCATTTTAATAATTGTTTAACTAATTGACCTGGTACCCGGCTTTCCAAAATTATTATATCCCCTTTTTGGCAAAAACTTTTAATTTTTTCAAAAATTTCTTTTGAGTTTTCCAAAAAAATTACTTTCTTACCTGCCTCTTTTTTAATCTCTTCAAATCTATCTTTAGTGATAATAATAGCTAAATCACAAACTTCAGCAATTTTCTTTCCTATTCTTTGATGAATTTCTTTAGAAGTGCTGCCTAATTCTATTAAACAGGGCATAATAATTACTTTCTTTCCCGGCCAAGTCTTTATGTATTCTAAATGAGCAATTACGCTATTAGGATTTGCCGAATAAGTAGCATCAAGAATATTTAATTCATTTATTCCATTTTTAAATTGTATTCCTCCAAATTTATTTTTAATTTTTTCGCAGGATTTGGAAATTTCTTCCTGGCTCATTCCCAATTTTTGAGCAACGGCCATAGCTCCCAAAATATTTTCTTCTCCTTTTTGAACAGTTTCTTGACCGTAAAGAAATTTCTTAATTTTTGTTTTTTTATAAAGATCTACACAATATTTATCCTTTTCATTGAAAAAGGCTATCCCGTCTTCAGGTAAGCTTTCTATTAATTCATACTTTCCTTTAATAATATTCTCCTGAGAACCAAAGATAGCTAAATGTTGTTCGTTTATCCCGGTCAAAATGCCAATTTTAGGCTTAGTAATATCGCAAAGTAGCTTAATTTCTCCTCTTTTATAAGCTCCCATTTCGCAAATAAAAATTTCGTGTTCGGGTTTCAAATCATTCAAAATACATTGAGGCACGCCAACTTCAGTATTCTGATGTTCTTTAGTTTTCAAAACTTTGAATTTTTCAGACAAAATTGTAGCTAAAAATTCCTTGGTTGATGTTTTGCCATAGCTCCCAGTAATACCGATTACTAATAAATTTTTAAATTTTTCTCGCTTTTTCTTAGCTTTTTTAATAATTTGGTTTCTCCACAAAATTGCTAATGGCTGAAAAAGAAAAACAATAATCGAAACAACCAATGGGGTTAAAATATCAAAAACTAAAAGTCCAAGCGGATAAAACGAATCACCAATTATTAGTTTGGGATACATATATACTACATTCATTTGGTAAACAAAAATCATTCCCTTAAAAAGAATAAAAAGAAACAAAATTTCTATTATCAAACCAGTTAGAATTAAACAAAGAATTTTTTTAGTTAAAATAGGAACTTTTAGTTTTTTCCCAAAAAAATCTTTCAACGCTTTTAATGATTCAGCAACATATAGAAAAAATAAAATTCCAAAAATAATAACGAAATATAAAAGAAGAAAGGAGGGCCTTGTCAGGAATTCTGGAATATTTTCAAAAAATCCAGATATAAAAGAACTTAAAATAACAAGAACTAAAAAAAATTTTAAATAAATAAGTTTACTCAATAAAAGTTCTTTTCCTTTAGCTGTTTGAAAATGAGCTAAAAGTCTAGGAACGCGGTATTCTTTTAGTTGCCAAAGATAAAGCCAAAATAAAATTGCTTTTGTTTCTCGAATAAGCCAAAAAAAACTTAAAGCAAAAATCATAATCTTGCTTTTAAAAATTTAAGAATAATTTCAGACAATTGTTCAGGTTTTTTCCTGTGAGGGTTGTGATCAGCTCCTTCAATAATTTCAATTTTTGAATTAGGAATTATTTTTCCTAAAGCAATACCATTTTCTAAAGATAAAGTTTTATCTTTTTTACCCCAGATAATTAAGGTAGGAATTTTAATTTGAGCAGCAAGATTAGTTAAATCTTCATTTGAAACTTTTTTAAAGGTTTCTTTCATTGTCCCCTTGGCTAAATAATAATCTGAAGTACCGGCAATTTTATAAATTATTTTTCTTGCCAAAGGATAAATTATTTTTTTAAAAAACGGAGTAGAAAAAAGTGGATAGCTGCTTTTAGTTAAGAAAAAAGCAAATCTTTGACGAAAATTGAACTTTTTCTTATTTCTGATAACTGCAGCATCGCATAAAATTAAGGCTCTTATTTTTTCGGGAAAGAGAACGGTAAATTTAGTAGATAATCCTCCGCCAAGTGAATGCCCAAGTAAAAAAAAGTTTTCCAAATTAACTGCTTTAGTGAAACTCAATATAAAATTAGTATAATCTGTTACTTCCCATCCTTTCGACGGAAAGGAACTTTTTCCAAAACCGGGTAAGTCGGGACAAATTACTTTATAGCCATTTTCAGCTAAAATCTGCTGGACAGAAAGCCAAGAATCAGAAGAACCTCCCCAGCCGTGTAAAATTAAAATAACAGGACCATCTCCTGCAATTTTATAATTGATTCTTAAATTGTTAATAAAAACTATTTTCTCTTTCATAGAAAATTTATTGAAATTAAAATATTATTATAGGATCTAATCTCTTGAAATTTTCTTAAATCCTGAATATTTTTGCAATACATCTGGAACAATTATTGTTCCATCTTTTTGCTGATAATTTTCAATAATGGCAATTAAAGTTCTGCCAATAGCAAAAGCTGTGCCATTTACTGTATGAACAAAATTTAATCCTTTTCCTTCTACTGTTCGATACCTAATATTAAGCCTTCTTGATTGGAAATCGGTACAATTGCTTGTTGAATGGGTTTCTCGATAAGAATTTTGGCTTGGTAGCCAAGCTTCAATATCATACTTGGAAGCTACTGGAAAACCTAAATCACCAGTACATATTCTAATTATTCGATATGGTATTTTTAATTTTCTCATTAGTTTTTCCTCTATTTGTAAGAAAAACTGATGTTCTTTTTTAGAATCTTCTGGCTTGCAAAAACTAAACATTTCTATTTTATCAAATTGATGAACTCTAAAGATTCCTCGAGTATCTTTACCATAACTACCCGATTCTCTTCTGAAACAAGTAGAAAAACCAGCATATCTTAGTGGTAAATCTTTCTCTTCAAGAATTTCATCAGCATGCATTGTACCTAAGGACTGTTCAGCAGTAGCAATTAAAAATAAGTTATCTTTTTCTATATGATAAGCTTCTTCTCCATCAAACTGTTCAGGATAACCCATACCTAAGGCCATTCTCGGCTTTATCATCACCGGAGGAATAATTGGTATAAATCCTTGCTTAGTTAAAATATCAAAAGTAAAATTTATTAAAGCAAATTCAAGTAAAGCAATTTGTCTTTTTAAATAACCGAAACGGCTACCAGAAACTTTAGCCGCTCTTTTAACATCAATCAAATCAAGGTTTTCTGCAATTTCTAAATAATCTTTCGGCTGAAATTCAAACTTCGTTTTCTCCCCTACTTCTCTTAAAACTAAATTATCTTTTTCACCCTCTCCAGGTAATACTTCATCAAAAGGCAAATTAGGAATTTTAAGCATTAATCCTTCAAACTCTTTTTTTATTTTTTCTAATTCCGGCTCAAGTTTTTTAAGTTTAATTTTAATTTCTTTCGCTTTTTGAATTTCATTTTTACCAAGCTTATTTTGTTGAGCCCGCAATCTTTCTATTTTTTCAAGTTCTTCTCTTTTGCTTTTATCTAATTCCAAAAGCTTATTAATATCAACATTAACTTGTTTTTTTCTACATCCTTCTTTAACTTTATCGGGATTTTCTCGAATAAATTTAATATCTAACATAATTAAATTTTATTTAGCTTTCATTATTGGAAATAAAATTACTTCTCTTAAGCTATGGGAATCAGTTAATAAAGCAACTAATCTGTCAATTCCCATGCCAAATCCAGCGGCCGGCGGCATACCATACTCCAAGGCTTCTACAAAATCCTTATCCATTCTTTGAGCTTCTTCTAAGCCAGATTTAAATGATTCTTCCTGTTCTTTAAATCTTTTTCTTTGTTCTAAGGGATTATTAAGTTCCGAAAAAGCATTAATAAGTTCTACTCCTCCGGCTAAAAGTTGAAAACTGGCCAATTTTAAAGGTCTATCATTTAAGGATTTAGCTAAGGGTTGAAAACCTAAAGGATGATTAATGATAAAGCATGGCTTTAAAATTTTAGGTCTACAAAATTTCTTATAAATTTCATCTGCAATTTCAGCTTTAGCCCTTTCTTTTTCAATCTTAACTCCCAATTCTATAGCTTTTTTATATAAAGCTGGCTGATTAATTTCATCTAAATTAATTCCGGTATATTTTTTAAGCAATTGATAAAATTCAATCCGCTGCCAAGGAGGTTTAAAATTAATCTTTTTACCTTCATGCTCTATTTCCAATTTACCAAAAACTTTTTTTAGAACAGAAACAAACATTTTTTCGGTAAGTTTCATCATATCTTTATAATCAGCATAGGCCCAATAAAATTCTAATTCAGTAAAATCCGGATTATGCGCCCTGTCTATTCCTTCATTTCGAAAACATTTTCCAATTTCATAAACTTTTTCAAATCCGCCAACAAGTAATCTCTTTAAATAAAGTTCCGGAGAAATCCTTAAATATAAATCAATATCTAAAACATTAAGATGAGTTTTAAAAGGCTTTGCTCGTGCTCCTCCATAAATTGGCTGTAAAATCGGAGTTTCTACTTCTAAAAATCCTTCTTTTTCTAAAAAATTGCGAATTTCTTTAATAATTGCCGAACGAATTTCAAATTTCTTCTTTACTTCAGGATTAAAAATTAAATCTAAATACCTTTTTCTAAATCTTTCTTCGACATCTTTTAAACCATGCCATTTTTCAGGCAAGGGCAATAAGGATTTTGCCAATATTTTATAATCTGCTATTTCCAGAGTTTTTTCTCCTTTTTTGGTTTTAAATAAAATTCCCCTTATTTCAATAAAATCTCCTATATCAAAATTATTCAAAAAAAACTCGTAAACTAATTCTCCAACTCTATCTTTTTTAAGATAAGCTTGAATTTTAGCTGAGCCATCATTAATATCAAAAAAAGTTGCTCCACCATGTACTCTTAAAGAATAAATACGACCTACTAAAATTACTTCCTTCTTGAGACTAGAAATAGAAGAAAAACTTTTTAAGGCATCAGATATTTTATGAGTTCTTTTAACAGTAGCTGGATAAGCTAAAATACCGCTTTTTTTAATTGCTTCCAGTTTTTTTAATCTATTTTTTTTCAATTTATCAATCGTTGCCATGTTAGTATAATTCTACTTTATTTTAAAAAGAAGGTCAAAAGAAAAAGACAAATGCAAAAATTCACACTTGTTTTTAGTAAAAGAAAAAAATCAATATTTCAGAATCCAAAAGTATAATAATTAAATACTCTGGAATTCTTCCTGCTAACAACTATATGATAGTTACAGTTAAAATAATAAGCCCTCCGTATTCTAAAAGCATCCAATTTTTCTGACAATTTAATTTCTATTAGTTTTAGTCTAAACTTTAATTATTTCCTTTTTTTCTTTGACTTATTTTTTAAAATACCCCTCTTTTTCAACTTTCTATTAAGTCGTTTTTTGTTTTGCCATCCTATTCCCATTTTTTTTATCTTTTATTTTTTAATTACATTTGCGACCTTTTAATTTATTTTATTTTGAGGCAAAATACCACTCCAAAATTCTTTGAGCTAATGGTTGGGTTACAGATTGACCCTCCTTAACATCTTTAATCATTATAGTTAAAACTATTTGAGGCTCATCATATGGAGCAAAAACAGTAATCCAATTATCCAAAATATCTTTTTTTTCGGTTTGAGCACTTCCTGTTTTACAAGCAGCAGAAACATTCAGTTGGTCCAACCAGCCCGTAGCCGTACCATTAGTTACTGCTTGCTTCATTCCTTCTCGAACTACTTTTAGGTTCTCTGGTTTAATAAATCCTTCTCTGATAATTTCAGGTTTTATCTCTTTGATTAAGTTTTTATCTTTATCAATGATTTCTTTTACTACTTGGGGACGAAACAATTTATCACCATTGGCGATAGACACAAAACTGGTTGCCATCTGAAGAGGGGTTATTCCAAGATAACCCTGACCAATTGATAAATGATAAGTGTCTCCGTCTAACCAATTCTCTCCTTTAACTGCTTTTTTCCAAGCAGGGTCGGGAATAAATCCTTTTTCTTCTCCCGGAAGGTCAATTCCCGTTTTTTCTCCCCAACCGAAAAGTTCAAGATACTTTTTAATTCTGGTAGGACCTAGTCCCTCCTGATCTTCATATCCTCCTCCAATTGTATAAAAATAAACATTACAAGATTCCGCAATAGCTTTTCTCATATCTGTCCAACCGTGGACTTTCCAATCTTTATACTCCCAAGTTTTTTCCGGGTTCCAAAAATCCGGAACGTTAATTTCCCCTAAGCAATTAATCTTTTTTTCAGGAGAAATTATCTTTTCCTCTAAAGCTGCCGCAGCAGTTAAAGGTTTAATATTAGAACCGGTGGGATATTCTCCGGAAATAGCCTGATTAAAAAGCGGATTCAGAGGATTATTGTTAATTTGCTCCCATTCTTCATCAGACATTCCTTTAGAAAATAAATTATTGTCAAAACTTGGGACACTAACTAAAGATAAAACTCCTCCGGTTTTCGGATCTAAAGCTACTACTGTTCCTGCTTCTGCTCCGGTTTCTTTTAGTCTTTTTTTTAATTCCTCTTCAATTTTTTTCTGAAGTCCAGAGTCTAACCATAAAACCAGACTATCTCCCGATTCCGGAACTTTGCTGATTTCTTCTGAAATAAAATTTCCTTCAGCATTTCTTTCGGTTAAAATTTCCCCTGGTTTTTCTATTAATATTTCATTATAGAATTCTTCTAAACCAGTTAATTCCCCAGTTTTTCTTTTATAACCAATTAAATGTGAAAAAACAGCACCATCTAAATAATCCCTCACCGTATTGTTTTCAATTTGAAAACCGGTAAGTTCTTTAATTTTTGTTTCAAGGACTATTAGTGTTTGATGGTCAAGGTTCTCTGAAATTACTACCAAAGAATCTTTACTTTTTTCAATTTTTTCTTTTAAGCTCTCAAATTCTTTTCCAGTAATCTCGGCAATTTCCCTTAAAATCTCTTCTCTCTTTTCTTCTTCTTTTGAAAAATTATTTTTCCTGCAAATTAAATCAAAACTCGGCTGATTGAAAACCAGTTGATTTAAGTCTTTATCATAAATTACTCCTCTTTCAGCTTGAATCTGACGAATGATAAATTTATTTCTTTCAGCTAAAGCTGAAAGGTTTTTGCCCTCAACTACTTGAAATTGAAAGGTTTTGGCAAAAATAACTAAAATTAAAAATAAAGTAAAAAATAGAAACAATTTCAAAACTTTTTCTTGAAGGGGAACTTCAAATTTTTGTTCTGAAACACCTAATTCTTCTTCTTTTTTTTGAGCAAGTTTATCTAAGAGAATCTCGTGCGGCTCAATTTCTGTTTCAGAATACAGCTTTACTTTTAATTGATGGAATTTGAACATATTTTTTTAAAACAAATTTAATAAAAAGAGATAGAATTACTAAAATTAAAATATAAAATCCAAAAAAATTTTCCGAAAAAATATCTAAAAAAAATCCGCCAATAAAGGCTGCCATAACACCCTGCCATTGATAATAAGAAGCAAAAAAACTGATAAGAAAAACTGTAACTAAAACTAAATTAAAAACCCAGTAATTATTCAAAAATATATTAAAATGAATTAAAAAACTGGTCTGAAGTAAGGTTAAAATATAAAGAGATATGGCTAAAATTAAAACCTTTTTCATGGCGAAGAATTAATTATTAAAAATTAGTAATAATAAATAAAATTTTTATATTTCCTAAGTTAAAAGATGGCTCAATTTCCGCTTGTTGAAATGGTTGAATATCATTTTTCATTATTTCTTTGACTTCGCCAACCAAAAGCCCTTTAGGAAAAATTCCACCCAAGGAGGCAGTAGTCACCAATTCTCCTTTATTAATTTCGGCAGCCAGAGGAATAAGATCTAATAAAAGTTTATTTCCTCCTTTTCCTTTAATTATTCCCTGAACTTCTTTTTCGGAAATTTCGGCATCAAAAAAACTTTCTTTATTGGAAATTAAGACAACTTTTGAAAAATCTTTATAAACTGTGCCAATTCTTCCTATTAAGGCTTTTCGCTGGTTGATAACAGGAAAATTTTCAGAGATGCCATCGTTTGAACCTTTATTAATTAAAAGTGTATCTTCAGAAATATCTTTACCAATAACTTCAGCCAAACTTAATTGAAACTCTTTTTCCAAACCTATTTCTAAAGATTCTCTTAAAAACTCGTTTTCTTGTTTTAATTCTCTCAATTTATTATTTTCAGCTCTTAATTCTTCAATAGTCAATTTAAGATTATCTATTTCATTTTTTGAATCTCTATTTATGGAAATTGCTTTTAAAAAACCAGAAATATTATCACCAGCTTTCCAAAAAGTTTTTTGAATCGGCGAGGAAATTGAATAAAAAAAGTTTTTAATTGTTTTGGAAGAATTAGTCAAATTTAAAACAAGAAAAAAAACAACTAAAAAGAGTATTATAATGCTGATTTTTAACTTTGGAGACAGCTTCATCGTCCTTATTATACCCCATATTTTCTACTCTTGACAGAGGTTTCTGAATTAATATAATAGGCCTTAGATATTAAAAAGGTCGTTAAAATTAACACTAAACTGTTTATGACATACAACGAATTTTCTACTCCTGTTATTAATCAGGATATTGACGAAGAAACCACAGATAACGAAGATTTAAATGAAAACTCAGACGAAGATTCAGAAAAAGATTCAGACGAAGACTTAGAAGAAGAAAGTGAGTAAAAAAAGTGAGTAAAAAAACTGCCTCTTATACAAGGGGCAGTTTTTTTGTATTAAAAATCCCGGCAACGTCCTACTTTCTCACTTAATAAGCAATATCATCGGCGCAGGTCGGTTTAACTTCTCTGTTCGGAATGGGAAAAGGTGGTACCCGACCGCTATAATCACCGGGAAAATATATTTATGGCTCATGGTCATTAATTGCCAGCCAAGAAGATTTAATGATTTATTAGTACTGCTTAGCTTAAGCGGTTACCCGCCTTACACTTACAGCCTATCAACCTCATAATCTCTGAGGAATCTATGAGTCCTAATCTTGAGTCCTGCTTCGTGCTTAGATGCTTTCAGCACTTATCAGTTCCCGACTTAGCTACCCAGTAATGCTCCTGGCGGAACAGCTGGTACACCAGAGGTCAGTTCATCTCGGTCCTCTCGTACTAGAGACAACTCCTCTCAAGACTCGACGCCTACGGTAGATAGGGACCAACCTGTCTCACGCATATTAATCTCTTGTTACCAAAAGTATGGACTATATCACCATCCAATAAGATATTTCTTATCTTATAGGAGACCAACGTGTTATGGAATTTATTCCATCTATTCCACTAAAAGTAGAATAAGTCTCTACAGGGTCAATCCCAATAAATTAGGATGACTTCCCTCGGTATTATCCTAATATACGACAGGTTGGTGTCAATATTATTAGGACTTCACCGATATGAGTTGGTTTTTTCGATCACGATTACTCGTGAAAGCCGCCATGTGTCCTCAATGTCTTGGATTCTTTTTTTTGACGGTTTGAACCCAGCTCGCGTAACGCTTTAATTGGCGAACAGCCAAACCCTTGGAAGCTGCTTCACCTCCAGGATGCGTTGAGCCGACATCGAGGTGCCGAACAGGGCCGTTGATATGGACTCGCGGGCCCT
>CAYUYO010000002.1:10538-81320 GCA_964449385.1 uncultured Candidatus Saccharibacteria bacterium | reverse complement strand
TGATCAGTAATGTCTTTTTGATGTTTTATGGTTTTAGCGTGAGAATGTCCACTCATATTTTTATTTTAACTTTTAATTTTAATTTAATCTACCCTTTTTATCTTTTTTTTAAGGAATAAAATAATTGTTCCGGAAAAAATTGCAAGAGTAGATGCTACAAACAGGGGGAAAGAAAGGTTTCCAATAGATTGTTTAGCTATTTCTGCCGATTTTTTTATTTTAATTCCAGAACTGTTTTTAGTCTTCGGAGTTCCGCCAGAAATAGAACTTGTCTGCCATTCTTTAGAAGTTGATCTTTCCATTGTTTGTTTGGTTTTGTTATTTCCGGCAAACCATTCAGAGGAACAGTTTACTTCATCAACTATTTCCTCAGAAGAGTTAATTAGTTTTAAATCCTCACCTTGATTATTTAAACTTCCTTTATAAATCAAATCAGCTTTAATATTAGGAAGTGTTTCCTCGTTCGTTCTTTCCAAAAGATAAAATTCATTAGCAGAAATAGTACCGGTTAAATTAATTATTAGGTTTTTGTTAGCACTTTTCAGAGTCCACCCTTTAAGGTTTATCGAGAAGTTTTCGTTATTATATAATTCAATCCATTCGTCGGTACTGCTTGTTTCCGTTCCCATCCAGGCAATTTCGTTAATAATTACTTTTGGAGGAGTGGAGGATTGAGCAGAAAAGGAAAAAAGAAGAAAAGATAAAATAATTACTACTCTTGACAAATTTATCATACCCTGTTAGAATTAAAAAGTAAATAGTCTTAGAATTGGGGGCCTGGAATTTTTCTTAGTTGGGTGGCTTGGCTTTGGCTGGACCATTCCTCGGAAAAATTCTAAACTTTATGTTCCTAACACTTGAGTTTGGCCTCCAGTCCTAAGACTATTTTTTTATTGGTCCGGTTATTCTTTCTACTTCTTCAAAAGTGGTAATTCCTTCTAAAACCTTCATTAAGCCGTCTTGCTGTATAGTGACCATTCCATTTTTTATTGCCTTTCTTTTTAGAGCAGTTATAGATGGATTTTTAAGAATAAATTCTTCTATTCCTCCGTCAATCAAAAAAGCTTCAAAGATACCGATTCTTCCCCTGAAACCAGTAAAATTACAATATTGGCATCCCTTATTTTGAGGGATTTTTAAATTTTCACTGATCTTTATATTTTTAAATCCCCTTAATGATATTTTAACTTTTTTTAATTCTGAAACTGAAATTTTTTTCTGAGTTCCGCATTTTTTACAAACTTTTCTTATCAATCTTTGAGCAATGACCATATTTATTGCTGGTCCAATATTAGACACCTTAGCTCCTAAGCTTATTAATCTGGCTATAGTACCGGCAGCATCGTTAGTGTGCAGAGTACTAAAAACTAAATGACCAGTAAGAGCAGCTTGGAGAGCAGTTTGGGCGGTTTTTAAGTCCCTAATTTCTCCCACTAAAATTACATCTGGATCTTGGCGCATAATAGATTGAAGTCCGGAAGCAAAATCATATCCTTTTTTTGGACTAACTTGAGTTTGAGAAGCTCCTTTTAAGTGATATTCAATCGGATCTTCAATGGTAATAATTTTAATTTCCGGTCTTTGAATTTTTTTTAAAAAGGCATAAAGCGTGGTGGTTTTTCCTGAACCAGTGGGGCCGGTAACAATAATCATTCCATTTGGCTTTTTTATTTCTTTTTTGAAGGTTTCTAACAAATCTTTTCTTAACCCTAAAGATTCTATCTCAACTAAAGTTTTTGGGTTTAAAATTCTTAAAACAATTGTTTCTCCATATTCAGAGGGCAATATTGAAACTCTAATTTCAATAATACTAGAGTTCATATTAATAGAAAACCGGCCATCTTGAGGTCGGTCGGTAATATTTAATTTAATTCCGGAAAGAAGCTTGATTCTATTCAGAAGTTCTTGATATATTTTTGGTTCAAAAGAAATAATGTTTTGTAACATTCCATCAATTCTAATTCGAATTTTAACTTCATTTATTTTTGGTTCGATATGAATATCCGAGGCGGCTAAGTTGATTGCTCCCCCTAAAATAATTTCTAAGATCTCGGTAGTAGTTTTTTTAAAAGAATTCTTGATGTTTTTTTGAAAAAAAGAAACATTTTTTATTTTTTGTGTTATATTTAAAACAACAGCTTGAGGAATTTTTATTTGACTGGTAATATTTGTAATCATTAATTAAAATTATCTTAATTCCTTCGAAAAGTCAATAATGTTTAATTATATAACTACTAATCCTCTTCAAACCAAAAAATTAGGAGAGATTTTAGCCAGGGAGTCTTTAAAAACTAAAGACAGAAAAACAGCTTTAGTTATTGGCCTAGAAGGAGATTTAGGAGGAGGAAAAACAACATTTTTACAAGGGTTTGCCAAGGAGCTAAAAATAAAAGAAAAAATTTTAAGCCCCACATTCGTAATAATGAAGAAGTTTGAAATCCCGCAAAGTGTCATAGGTAACACATATAATACTTTTTATCATATTGATTGTTATAGGATAAAAAAAACAAAAGAATTACTTGCTTTGAGATTTAAAGAGATTGTCTCTAATCCTAAGAATATTATTACTATTGAGTGGGCTGATATGGTCCAAAAAATGCTTCCTAAAACAACAATAATTTTGAAATTTAAATTTATTGATCAAAAGACTAGAAAAATTACAATACAATAACCTATTAAAGTGGCTTCTAAAAAACGTTTAATTATTATTGATAGTAATTCTATTATTCACCGGGCCTATCATGCCCTGCCTATTTTAACAACAAAAAAAGGAGAGCAAATTAATGCTATTTACGGATTTTTATTGGTTTTTTTGAAAATTATACGGGAGTTCCACCCGGATTTTATCGCAGCTTGTTTTGATTTTCCAGCTCCAACTTTTCGATCTAAAATTTTTAAAAAATACAAAGCTAAAAGACCTCCAGCTCCCGAACAATTATACCAACAAATTCCTAAAGTCAAAGATGTTTTAAAAGCATTTGGAACTCCTGTTTTTGAAAAAAAAGGTTTTGAAGCCGATGATTTAATCGGTACTATTGCAAAGATAGCTGAAAGAAAACAAATAGTTCCAGCAATTGAAACTATTATTGTCTCGGGAGATCTCGATGCTCTTCAACTAATTGATTCTCAGACTAAAGTTTATTCTTTAAGAAAAGGAGTTAAAGATATTATTTTATATGATACCGAAGCAGTTAAAGAAAAATACCAAGGACTAACTCCGTCTCAAATTGTTGATTTTAAAGCCCTAAGAGGTGATCCGTCAGATAATATCCCGGGAGTTACCGGCGTTGGTGAGAAAATTGCAATTGATCTTCTTTCAAAATTCGGCAGCTTGGAAAATTTATATAAAGAAATTGAAGAAAAATCCGAAGGAAATAAAAAACTTAAGACTCAACTAAAAGAGACATTATTAAAATACAAGGAACAAGCTTTTTTCAGCCAGAAATTAGCCCAGATTGAAAAAAATGTGCCAATTAATTTTAATTTAAAAAAGTGTCAAATGGAATCGCTTTCTTCTTATCCAAAAAGAAAAGAAAAAGTTATCCAGGTACTTAAAAAATATGAGTTTTATGCTATGATTAAGAAATTATCAACCTTTCAAGAACCAATCAAGCAAGCTAAAGAAAATTTAAAGTTGTGGTAAATTCTGCACTAATTTTTCCTTCAAAATAAATAAATATTATAATTTGTTTTTTAAATTAATGTAGAATAAAATTAAAATATAATAATATCTAAAAAAGGTCGAGAATAAATTAAAATAATAATAATAATATGAAAAATAAAATATATTGGATAATATTGGGGATAATAATAGTAATTGGAGTAATTGTTACTGTGGTTTTAGTAAATAAAAATATAACAGTAGAAGAATTTATTACTCCAATCGAAGAGGAAATTGAAGTTAAATTGGAAATGGGGATAGGTTATAGCGTTGAGAAAAACGAAAAAGAAGCAGTTCAAGAAGCATATACTAAGATGGTTGAACAATTAAAAGGAGAAGAACCTGTTTTCGCCATTCTTACTTCTACAGTAGGTTACAACCAAGACGAAATTTTAGCAGAAGTAAATCAGCTTCTTCCTAACACTAAAATTTATGGTTCTACTTCCTTAATGGGGATAATGACCAATAGTGGTTTTCATATTGGAGAGAAAGTTGAAGAAGGGAACGTGTTAAGCTTAATGGGATTTTCTTCTGAGGAAATGATTTTTGGGGTAGGTGCTTGTAATTTGGACGAAGTAGTTTCGTCTGAAGAGGCAGGGAAAGTAGCTATTATTAAAGCAATTGAAAATGCCGGGAAAACTATAAAAGATTTACCTAAAGTAGTGCTTATGAGTAGTTCCCCTTTTGGAATAGGAGAGGAGATGGTTATAAAAGGGATAGAGAGTGTCTTGGGTAAAGATATTCTGATAGTTGGTGGTGGAGCTACTGCTGGCTACTCAGATCTTGTTAGTGGAGGTGAAGCATTATTTGCTAATAATAAAGTATATTCGAGGGGAATAGTAGTAGCTCCTATTTATACCGATTTAAAAGTTGGTCATGCTTTTCTTTCAGGATTTAATCAAACTGGTCAGAAAGGAATAGTAACTAAATTTAGAAGAGATGACGAAGGACTTAATATTGTTGAGATTGATAACAAACCGGCGGCTATAGTATATAACAACTGGCTTGATGGTTTTTTTGATAAATATTTGGGCACTTCAGAAATGATTTTAGCCGAAGCTGTTAACCATACTTTTGGAAAGAAGATGATTGAGACTGATGGATTTTCTAATTGGCAAATGATAGTTCCTTTCCATTTTAATCCAGACAATAGTATAACTGTTGGAGCAGTAGCTGAGGAAGGAACAGAATTGTATTTATTAGAAAGTAATCCAGAATTATTTATCCAAAGAGCTGCCTTGGCTGTTAAATTAGCTCAAAGTAGAGGAGGAATTACTGAAAAAGAAATTGCTGGAGCAGTATTGGATCAATGTGGAGGAACTTTATTAGGTATTGGTGACCCAGAGGGGTGGGACGAAATGGTTTCTAAAATTGTTTTGGCTGTGGGAGACAATCCTTTCTTAGGAGTGTCTAATTTAGGACCATACGGACATTTTGTTGGAATAGGGAATAAATACGGAGAAGTGACAGCCTCAATATTAATTTTTAGTAAAGATTAGATTACGAAATTATTTATTATTAAAATAAAAAAAAAGAAAACTTTAAAATGAAGTGAGAATTTGAGTTTAGAAATTTTAATATTTTATGATAGAATAATTTTCGATGTATTTAAAAAGTATTAAGACAAAGTTTATTGTTTATATATTTTTTTTGATTTTTTGTGTTGCTTCAGCTTTCTTAACTTTTCATATTTATCAATTAACTCAATTCATAAAAGAGGACCTGACAGATTTTGGTTTTCATTTGGTAAAAGATATGTCCTATGGTTCAGAACTTGCTTTAAGTTCAGAGGATCCTATTTTACTCCAAACATCTTTTCAAAAAACTTTCGAAGAAGAAAGTATTGTTTTAGTTGTGGTTTACAACGAGAAAGGAAATATTATTGCTTTCAAGGAAAAAATAGAAATTGAAGAAAGAATTCCTAAAAATGTTATGGAAGAATTATTAACAGAGAAAAAAGCGTTGGAAAAAACCGATTATACTCAAGAAGGAGAAAAAATTTATAGTTTTTATTCTCCTGTTTTATTGAGCGAAACATTATTTCCAAATGTTGGTAAAACGGGGGAAATAATTGGTTTTGTCAGAGTGGGATTGTCATTAGAAAAAATTACAAGTCAAATTAGAGCAACACTTATATTTGGTATAGGTATAAGTATTTTAATTATTCTTTTAGGGATAAGTGTTGCATTTTTTCTAATTAATAAAATAATATCACCAATTAAATTATTGAAAGAGAAAGCAGAAAAAATAGCCAAAGGAAATTTTGATGTAGAAATAAAAATTAAAACTGAAGATGAGTTTGCACTATTAGCTGATTCCTTTAATAAAATGGCGGCAGAACTAAAAATAAAAACTGAGACATTAAGGGAAGCAAAATCCATTCTTGAAATAAAAGTTAATGCTCGAACTAAAGAATTACAAGAGCTTGCTGAAAGTCTTGATATAAAAGTTAAAGAAAGAACAAAAGAGCTTCAAGAAAGAATGGCTGATTTAGAGAGATTTCAGAAGTTAGCAGTTGGTAGAGAGTTTAAAATGATTGCTTTAAAAGAGGAAATTAAAAAATTAACTGAAAAATCAAAAGAATATAAAAAACTAAACTAAAAAATAAATATGAAAAAAATAATGAATCAGGGAGAAATTACCAAATTAATAAATGTCCCCGGGAAAGTGCGAGGTCAAGTATTTATTACTGATATAGAATATTTAAAGAATAAGGTAGGGGAAAAAGGAATCACACTTTTAAAAAAGAAAATCAAGGAATGGGGAGATTTATTCGATTACGAAAAGATAGAAACAATGGAATGGTATCCTGTAGGCCTTAGAGTATTATCCCTTTTGGCAATAAAAGAAACTTTTAATTGGGGCGATAAAGAAATTTTTGATATGGGCAATTCTGCTCCAAAATATTCTTTTATCGTTAAGTTATTGATGAAATATTTTCTTTCCACCCAAAAGACCTTCAAAGAAAGCCCAAAATATTGGGAAAAGCACTATAATGTTGGAGAGCTTGAAAGCATTGAATTAAATGAAAAAGAAAAATACGGGATACTTCGTTTAAAAAACTTTAAAATCCATCCAATTTTGTGTACTTATTATAGGGGGTATTTTTTAAGATTTGCTCAGTATGTTATAAAGAGCGACAAAATTACCATTAAGGAGACAAAATGTATGTTTAATGGGAGTCCTTATCATGAATTTTTAATAAAGTGGGAATAATATGGCTGACGAAAAGTTAAATTTAATAAAAGAAGAACTTAACAGAGCGAAAGAAGATTTAGGTGATTTGGAAATGTATATTAAAGAATTTTCCTCTTTTTTACCCTTGGCAGTTTGTACTGTGAATCCGATAGAAATCATCATTAATATCAATCAGGTATTCCAAGCTTTGACCGGATACGATTCTTTAGAGATAAACGGAGAGCATTTGGCAAAAATTTTTTTAGAAAAAGAAAAAATAAAAAATCTTTTAAATTTAACTCGGAAAAGAGGTAAAGTAAGAACTAAAGAATTAGTTTTGATATTGAAAGACAGAAAAGAAATTCCGGTAAATGTCTCCGTTTCAATAAGAAAAGACAGAGACGGTAATTTTATCGGTTATTTTTTAGCCTTATTTGATATTACTGAAATCAAAAAATTCAGGGAAGAGTTAGAAGGGAAAGTTAAGATAAGGACCAAAGAATTAGAAGATTCAAGAAAAGCCTTAATAAACATGTTGGAAGATGTAGAAGAGGCTCGGGAAAAAACCGAAGAAGAAAAAAATAAAACCCTAGCAGTTATTACTAATTTAGCTGATGGATTATTAGTATTTGATGCAACCAACAATCTTTCTATAGTTAACCCTCAAGCTGAAGAGTTTTTTAAAGTAAAAAGTAAAGATTTAATAGATAAATCAATTTTAGAGTTAACAAAAATTCCTGAGTTTAGTCCTTTAGTAAGAATTTTAGGAAAAGAAATCAAAGAGATTTATAGAAGAGAGTTAACGGTTAGAAAAGATTTAACTTTAGAAATGTCTACCGTTTCTTTAATAAGAGAGAAAGAGAAATTAGGAACTTTAATTATTTTACATAATATTACCAGAGAAAAATTAGTTGAAAAAATGAAAACTGAATTTGTTTCTCTCTCTGCTCACCAATTGAGAACCCCTTTATCGTCAATTAAATGGGCCTTAAAAATGTTGTTGGACGGAGATATAGGAAAGATAACCGAAGAACAGAGAGATTTTATTAAAAAAACCTATCAAAGTAACGAAAGAATGATTGCATTAATCAATGACCTTTTAGATGTTACCAGAATTGAAGAAGGAAAATATCTTTACAATCCTGTTTTTACTCAAATTGAAAATATAATTCAATCTGTAATAAACTATTATCAAAGAGAAATTAAAAGAAAAAAAATTAAATTTGAATTCAAAAAAGCTCAAAAAAAATTCCCTAAATTAAAAATAGACGTAGAAAAAATGAAGGTAGCTATTGGTAATCTTTTAGATAATGCAATTAGATATACCCAGGTCGGGGGAACGGTGACATTTTTTTTAGATTGTGTTAAAAATAAAGTAGAGTTCTCAATTCATGACACTGGGATAGGAATTTCTATAGACCAACAAGAAAGAATATTCACTAAGTTTTTTCGAGGTGCTAATGCTGTACAGATGGAAACCGAAGGAACCGGCTTAGGACTTTATATCGCTAAAAATATTATTGAAGCTCATAACGGTAAAATCTGGTTTAAGTCTAATCCAAAAAAAGGTACGACTTTCTATTTTAACCTTCCTGTGGAAAAAGAATTTGAAGAATTTTTAAAAAAGTTTTAGAATAAAATAATATGACAAAGAAAATTTTAATCATAGAGGACGAAAAAATTATGCTTGAACTTCTTCAGAAAAAACTAACCAAAGAAGGCTATGAAGTCTTAGTTGCCCGAGATGGAAAAGAAGGGTTAGAAAAAATGAGGAAGAAAAACCCAAACCTTATTTTATTAGATATTATTATGCCTAAAATGGGAGGATTTGAGGTAATGGAGGAAATGAATAAAGATAAAAAATTTAAAAAAATTCCAGTTATTGTCGTTTCTAATTCTGGTCAGCCGGTAGAACTTGATAGGGCTCAAAAATTAGGGGCAAAAGATTGGCTGATTAAAACTGAATTTGATCCTCAAGAAGTACTTGATAAGGTAGTAGAACAAATAGGTAAATAATATGAAAAAAAACATTCTTGTTATAGAGGACGATAAATTTTTAAGAGAATTAATTATTCGAAAGCTTGAAGAAGATGACTTTGTTGTTTCTGAGGCAATAGATGGTGAAGCGGGAATAAAAAAGATAAAAGAGGAAAAGCCGGATTTAGTTTTACTTGATTTAATTTTACCAGGTATTGATGGTTTTGAAGTTTTATCCCAAATGAAAAAAGAATCAAACTTGATTTCAATTCCGGTAATCATTCTTTCTAATCTTGGTCAGAGAGATGATGTAGAAAAAGGATTAAAACTAGGAGCGACTGATTATTTAATTAAAGCCCATTTTACTCCCGGAGAAATTATAGACAAGATTAAATCTGTTTTGAAATAAACTTATGTTTAAGTTTCTCGAAACAGAGCTGGTTCGACCTTAATTAACGAGAGGTCGATTTATTTATTATTATTCTAATTATCAAAAATAATGATTATTTTTCTCTACGGACAAGACACTTATAGGTTACGTCAAAAATTAAATGAGATAATTAATCATTACAAAAAAATCCATGAAAAAGGATTGGATTTAAAATATCTTGATCTATCCGAAAAAACATTTGAGGATTTCAAAAACGAGTTTCAAACCGTTTCAATGTTTGCCGAAAAAAAATTAATAATTTTAGACAAATCTTTTACTAATCAGATTTTCAAGGAGAGATTTTTAAAAGATTCTCAAAAATTTGTTAATTCAAAAAATACTATTTTATTTTACGAGCCAACAAAAATTTTAGAGAGCAATTCTTTATTTAAATTTTTGAAAAAATATGGAAAATCTCAAGAATTTAATTTACTAGAAGGAGAAAAATTAAGAAATTGGCTAAAAAAAGAATTTTTAAAATATCAAAAAGAAGTTAGTCCAGAAATTATAAACAAGCTAATTAATTTTATTGGTAATGATTTGTGGCGGTTGGATAATGAAATAAAAAAACTTATTAGCTATAAATTTAAAAAAGAAATAGAACTAAAAGACATAGACCTTTTGGTTCAACCTAAAATTGAAACTGATATTTTTAAAGCAATTGACGCCGTAGCTCAAAGAAATAAAAAAAGAGCCATAGCTTTAATCCATAAACACTTAGAAAAAGGGGATAATCCTTTATATATTCTTTCGATGATTAGTTTTCAATTCAGAAACCTTTTAATTATTAAGGCGTTGATGGAAAAGTATCAATCTTATTATGCCGTTTTAAAAACAAGTAATTTACATCCTTTTATAATTAAAAAAGGATGGGAGCAAGCAAAAAGTTTTACTTTGCTTGAACTAAAAAAAATCTACCAAAAAATTTTTCAGGCAGATTTAGATATTAAAACCGGAAAAAAAGAAACTATAGCAGTTTTAGACTTGCTTATTATTGAGATTTAAATAAGGCCTTAGTAATCCTAGATTTTTTTCGAGAAACGGTATTTTTTTTAGTTAAACCAGTTTTAACTGCCTTATCGAGAAGTTTATAGGCTTTGGGAAGAAGTTTTTTAGCTTCTTCTATTTTTTTCTCAGAAGTAAAAATCTCAATTTCTTTCAGAAGTTTTTTTATTGTTTTCTTTTTCTGAATATTTCTAGCCATTCTTTTCCTATTCTGTCTTAAGGCTTTTTTTGCTGATTTAATAATGGGAGACATGTTATTTATTTTTTAACATTTTTTATTCTTTTAAGCAAGTTGCTGATTTTCTTTTACTCAAAATTAAGCTAAAATTAAAATATGGGAAAGGAAATTATTAAAAAATTTATTCCTGTTTTTTTACTTAGTTGGTATCATTTTTTACTTGCTTTTTTGGGAGCTGTTTTTTATGGCTTTCCCTCAAAAAAAATAAAAGTAATTGGAATAACTGGTACTAATGGGAAAACTACAGTAATTAGTTTAACAGCTGAGATTTTAGAAGAAGCAGGTTATAAAATTGCTTCTTTATCTTCAATTAAATTTAAAATTAGAGAAAAAGAAAGAGAAAACTTTTTAAAAATGACCATGCCAGGTCGTTTTAAACTCCAAAAGTTTTTAAGACAAGCAGTAAATAGCGGATGTCAATATGTTATTTTGGAAGTAACTTCTGAGGGTATTTTACAACATCGACAGGCATTCATCGATTTTGACGTAGCCGTCTTTACTAACTTAACACCGGAACATATTGAAGCTCATAAAGGATTTGAAAATTATAAAAAAGCTAAAGGGAAACTGTTTCAAGCCACGAAGGGAATCCACATTATTAACATAGACGACGAAAATGCTGAGTATTTTTTACAGTTTCCAGCTGATAAAAAATATACCTATGGACTAAATAAAGGAGATATTAATACTAAAAATACTCGATTTAAACTTTATTTAATAGGCGGTTTTAATATTTATAATGCCTTAGCGTCAATTTGTATAGGATTATCTCAAGGAATTAGTTTGGAAACCTGCGAAACAGCTTTAGAAAAAGTTAAAGGAATTCCTGGTCGTATGGAAGAGGTTATTTCTAGTCCTTTCAAAGTATTTGTTGATTATGCTTTTACTCCGAATGCTTTGAAAAAAGTTTATCAAACTTTAAAACCTCAAAGTGGGAAAATGATTGCAGTTTTAGGCTCTTGCGGAGGAGGCAGAGATAAATGGAAAAGACCGGAGTTGGGTAAAATAGCGGCTGATTATTGTAGTGAAATTATTATTAGTAACGAAGATCCCTATGATGAAGACCCAATGGAAATTATTAACCAAGTAGCTGAGGGAACAAACAGGAAAGCCAAAAAAATATTAGACAGAAGAGAAGCAATTCATTATGCATTAAGTTTGGCTAAGAAAGACGATGTAGTAATAATTACTGGTAAAGGATGTGAACCTTGGATTTGTATAGCTGGTGGTAAAAAAATACCATGGGATGATAGGAAAATAGTGAAAGAAGAGTTTGTTTCTCTGGACAAAAAACAATAAATAGATTAAAATTAGGAAGAATTGTTCTTAAATGCAAAAGTATAATTTAGAACTTAAATTTTTTAGAAACCTTATTTTATCCTTATATGAGAAAAAAACAATTTCCTCAAAGTGTTCGCAAATTTATTCGTCGAGAAAAAGCTCGGATTCGCCGAGAAGTTTTAGATTTAAAAGAACAAGAGAAATTAATTCAAGACTTTTATAAACAGCTTTTAAAAAACCATTATGAAGATAAAAGAAATTTACAATCTAGCAATAAATAAAGGTATTGAGGCTGATTTTCGTGGAGAAGAAGGAGTTAAAAAATTTTTAACAAGAAAAAAAGAAAAATACGAAAAATTAACCGAAGAAGAAAAAAAAGAAGCAGATAAAGAAATTTTAACAAACCCTTATTTGGACTCAAGGATTTATCATATTGCCGAAGATAAAGAAATAAAAAAAGTTTTAGTCGGTATTGATATTGAATCGGCAGAACTCCTTATATCTAAAGAAATTGATGGAATAGATTTAGTTATTGCTCATCATCCTATTGGAAAAGGATTAGCACATTTAGCAGATGTAATGGATTTACAGTGTGATGTTTTAAATTTTTACGGAGTTCCCATAAATATTGCCGAAGGATTAATGAAAGAAAGAATTGGAGAAGTAGCTAGAGGAGTTAATCCTATTAATCATCAAAGAACGGTAGATGCTGCTAGGCTTCTTAAAATTAATTTAATGAATTCTCATACTCCTTGCGATAATTTAGCAGCTAAATTTTTAAAGGATTTAATTGAAAAAGAAAATCCGGAAAGAATTAGTGATTTAATAAACGTATTTAAAACAGTTCCGGAATATAAAAAAGCAATGGAAATTGGAGTTGGTCCTAAAATATTCGTTGGAACTGAAGAAAATCGTTGCGGAAAAATTGCTTTAACTGAGATTACTGGCGGGACAGAAGGTTCTCCGAAAATTTATGAAAAAATGGCTCAATCCGGGATTGGCACCGTGGTAGGTATGCATATGTCAGAAGAACATAAAAAAGAAGCCGAAGCTTCAAATCTTAATATTGTTATTGCTGGACATATGTCTTCCGATTCTTTAGGGGTAAATTTGTTTTTAGATGAACTTGAAAAAAAAGGAATAGAAATTATTCCTTGTTCAGGGTTAATCAGAGTTTCTCGAAATGTTTAACCATATAAGTATTTTCTAATTTATAACCTAATTTGCCAAAATAATTTCTAACACCAACTCCCGAGATTACCTTGATTTTATTTAAGCCAAATTCCTTTTTGGCTATTTTTTCTGCTTCTTTAAGTAACCTTTTACCTAATCCTTTGTGCTGAGGGGCCGATTTTTTTTCAGAAATTGGTATTGCTCTACCATAGGTATGAATTTCTCTTATAATAGCTTTATTTTCTGAAGAAATACGTAGACGAAGTAAACTATAAAGCTTTTCCTGATTTTTACTTTCAAAACTTAAAAATATTTCTTTTCCGTCAGAAGCTTTATAATTTTGACGAAATAATTTTATTTTTTCTTTTGAATTGTAATTTTCTTTAACTTCTCGACATCTTATGCAATGGCATTCCCAATCTTCATTTTCAGAATCTTTAGCAATAATTTGGCGCAAATTAGAAATTTTAGCCGGACCGGCAACGATTTCTTGAGAAGGAATATCCCTAGTTATTCTTTGAATTCTGACATAATAAGGTATTTTCTTTTTAATTGATTTAACAAGATTTATTAGTTGAGAAGTAGTATAGGGCTTGTATTTTCCTTTTTTCCACCATCTATAAAGAGGAGCTTGTTTTAATAAGGCACAAGGGTAAATTTTTAGCAAGTCGGGTTGAAAATCAGAATTGGAAAAAAGTTCTTCAAACATTTTTTCATCTCTTTTTAAATTAGAACCGGGTAAATTTAGCATCATTTGATAGCAGACTTTAAAACCAGCATCTTTGAGAAGTTTTGTTGCTTTAATTGTAGTTTTTATGTTATGGCCTCTTTTATTTAACTCTAAAACATCGTCATAAATATTTTGAACTCCTATTTCTACCCGAGTAACTCCTAATTTTCTCAGATGTTTAATCTCTTTTTTAGTAATAAAATCCGGTCTGGTTTCTATTGACAGTCCAACTACTCGACATTTCGCTTTTTCGTTTAATTTTTGCTCTTTTTCTAAAGATTTAATTTTTCTTGTATATTTTGCGTTGCATGCTGTAAAACAGTGTGTAATAAACCAAGTTTGATATTTTTTGGGATAATAACTCCAGGTTCCGCCAATAATTCTTATATCTATCTTATCAATAGGATGACCCTCCATTTTTAGCATTTCAATTCTTTTTTTAACTTGCTGATAAGGATTGTAATCCAATCTTTTAGCTCTTTCTACAGCTGGTTCTCCGGGAAGATAACTCTTGGGGATTCCTTTTTGAAAAGGACAATAAATACATTTACCAGGACAAGGATAGGGTGAAGTTAAAACAGAAACATTAACGATTCCTGAAAGAGAGCGAATTGGTCTGGTTTGAAGTAGTTTTTCTAATATTTTTGACAATTTTAATCTTTTCTTTCCGACCATCTTATGATAAACTTTTAAGAGGATAATATTTGAAGAGCAGGAAGTTTTATATTTTTTAGCTATTTTTCTTTTAATCATAGCTAAATCAGCTGGAGTTTTTGCTCTATTTTTAATTAATTCTTGGATTGTTAATTCTTCAATATTCATTGATGGATAAAAAATACGCTCAATATCTTTTTAAAAAGACTACAGCAGATTATAACTTAACTGCCGAGGACTTTTCAAGAACGAGGGAATATGTACCTGAAGATAGAAAAGAGCTACTTTTAAAATATATTGGTCCAGGAGATAGAATTTTAGATTTGGGTTGTGGAAATGGAAGATTTTTTGAAGTTTTTAAAAATATGCAGGTTGAATATTTCGGAGTTGATATTTCTAAAAAAATGATTAAGATAGCGAAAGAAAAATATCCAAATAGAGACTTCCAAGTAGCCGATGCTTTAAGTCTACCATTTTCTTCGAATTATTTTGATAAAATTTTTAGCTTTGCGGTTTTTCATCATATTCCTTCTAAAGAATTCCGTCTCAAATTTTTAAAGGAAGCAAAAAGAGTTTTGAAACCTAAGGGTATTTTTATTTTGACTGTTTGGAACTTAAATCCAATAACAATGATTTTAATTGGTCAACAAAAGAGAGTAAAGGGATTTCTAAAAGATCAAATTTTAAAAATTTTTGGCATGTCAAAACTGGATTTTGGGGATTTTTTTGTTTCATGGAGCAATATTATACAAAGATATATTCACTATTTCACTATAAAAGGTTTTAAAAAAATAGTTCAGTCGGTAGATTTTAAAATTAAAAAAAAGGGAATTTTAAAGAGTTCAAAAACAAAAGAATCTAATATTTATTTAGTCGCGGAAAAATAATGCCCTTATAACTTAATGGATAGAGTACAGGCCTCCGGAGCTTGGAATGTAGGTTCGATTCCTACTAAGGGCACAAATCTTGACACTAATTTTTAGTTCAGATAGACTTATGTTTGAGGGGGTACAAGATTTTTCTTGTAGGACAAACGGTTTTTTATGAAGGAGGCTAAAGGACGTCCCTATTAAATGTCCATATAGGTTTTGACTCAAGCCAATAACAGAAAGAACTGTTCCCCCTCACTAAAAAAAGGAAACAATTATTTCCTTTTTTAGTTTCTTAAAGTTGCATTTATGTTATAATATATTTATGGCATATAAAATACGTTATAAAATTGCTGTTTCCGGAGCAGCTCAAATTGGCCATTGTTGCCAGGGAATTGAAAAATTATCTGAAGAAATTGGTAAAGAAATTGCTAAACAAAAATGTATCTTAGTTACCGGAGCTACTACAGGTGTTCCTTATTTTTCTGCTCAAGGATGTAAAAAAGTCGGCGGTTTTTCTATTGGATTTTCTCCAGCTGGTTCAGAAATTGCCCATTTAAAAAGTTATAAGTTGCCGGTTGATGCTTTTGATATAATTATTTATACTGGTTTTGATTATTCGGGAAGAAATTTGTTAATGACCAATGCTGCCGACGGAGTAATTATTATTTGTGGCAGAATGGGAACATTAAACGAATTTACCATTGCTTTTGAAGACCAGAAACCAATTGGTGTTTTAGAAGGATCTGGAGGAACAGCTGATAAAATAAGGGCAATTGCTACTGGTCCTCACCGAGGAGTAAAAAAGATTATTTATGAGAAAGATCCTAAAAAAATAGTTAAAAAATTAATTGCTCTTATTAAGAAAGAAAAAAAAGAAAATCGTAAAAGGTCGAAATAAAAATAAAAAGCATTAAAAAAATGGTAGACAAAAAGCCTAAAAATTCTGAAGAAGGAAAATTAATAGGTAAAATTTCTCATTATTTTAACAATATTGGAGTAGCCGTCATTGACCTTTCGGCTCCCTTAAAAGTAGGTGATAATATCAGAATTATTGGTGGAGAAACTGATTTTGAACAGGTTATTGAATCAATGGAGGTTGATCATCAAAAAATAAAGACAGCCAAAAAAGGTGATTCGATTGGAACAAAAGTTGATCAAAGAGTTCGGGAAGGCTATAACGTATATAAGCTTTAGAAGTCGAGCTTATTACAAAAGCGAAAGTGTTCAATACTTCGCATTAAAATATTTTAATGAGGATTAAGAAACTTCTTTTAGTAAGTTCTATTTTATTAGGAACAATAATTGGGGCAGGAATTTTTGGCATTCCTTATGCAATTAAAGGAAGCGGGCTTATCCCCGGTTTTTTTTACTTTTTAATATTGGGCGGAGCAATTTTATTAATCCATTTGCTTTTTGGAGAAGTAATTTTAAGGACAAGAGAAAAACATAGATTACCCGGTTATGCCAAAAAATATTTAGGGAACAAAGGCAGAATCTTAATTACTATTTCAACTATTGTAGGATTAGCTGGTACTCTTTTGGCTTATATAATTATTGGTGGAGATTTTTTGAAGCTTATCTTTTCTTCATTCCTTAATTTACCTTCTTTTTATTTTAGCCTGATTTTTTGGTTTATTTTGGCTTTTTTTATTTTTCGAGGAATAAAATTAATTGCTCGAGCAGAGCTTTTAATGAATATTGCCCTATTTTCCGTAATATTTTTATTAATCTTCTTAGTTTTGCCGAAATTTAATCTTCAAAATTTCAGCATAATAAATTTAAAAGGCATTTTTTTACCTTATGGAATAATTTTGTTTTCTTTAATTGGTTATCCGGCCATACCAATAATTGCTGAAATTCTTAAAAAACCAGAAGAGAAGAAAGGTCTTAAAAAAATAATAATTTTGGTTATTTCAATTGTTATTGTTCTATATTTTCTTTTTACGATATCTATTATTGGTGTTTCGGGTAATAATACTACCCCTGAAGCTTTTCAGGGACTTATACCTTATTTGAATCAAAATATTGTTATTTTAGGTGCTTTGTTTGGGGTGTTAGCTATATCTACTTCTTTTTTAGTTTTAGGCAATTATTTTAAAAATACTTTATTTTATGACTATAAAATTCCAAGACAGTTTTCTGCTCTTATTGCCTGTGGATTACCTTTAATTTTATTTTTAATTGGGTTCAGAAATTTTATTGAAACCATTGGATTAGTTGGTACATTTATTGGAGCAATTGAAGGAATAGCCATTGTTTTAATTTTTAAAAAGGCAAAGTCTTTAGGAAATAGAAAACCAGAATATTGTTTAAAAACTCCGGCTATTTTATTATACTTTTTAATAGCTATTTTTGTTTTAGGAGCAATTTTTCAAATTTTTAACTTTTAAACATATGACATTTATTGCTGATTTTCATCTTCATAGTAAATATTCCAGAGCAACTTCTCCTCAAATGGATTTAGAAAATTTAGATAAATGGGCAAAAATTAAGGGAATTAAAATTTTAGGAACAGGGGATTTCACCTATCCAGAATGGTTAAAAGGACTAAAAGAAAAATTAAAACCGGCCGAAGAGGGACTTTTTAAATTAAAAAACTCTAACTCAGAAACAAGATTTATTTTAACTGTTGAAATATCTAATATTTATTCTAAAGCTGGAAGAGTTAGAAAAATTCACAATTTAATTTTTGCTCCTTCTTTTAAAATAGTAGAGAAAATTAATGCTCATTTAAGTCGTATTGGTAGTTTGAAATCCGACGGAAGACCGATTTTAGGATTAGATTCGAAAGAATTAGTAAAGATTGTTTTAAATATCTCAAAAGATTGTTTAATTATTCCTGCACATTGTTTTACTCCCTGGTTTGGTATATTTGGTTCGAAATCCGGCTTTGATTCCATAGAAGAATGTTTTGAGGATTATTCAAAATATATTTTTGCTTTAGAAACAGGTCTATCAGCTAACCCTGCAATGATTTGGCGAATTCCCGATGGTCGAAAAGTAACTTTGATTTCAAACAGCGATGCTCATAGCCCTGCCCATATTGGCCGTGAAGCAAATGTTTTTAATACTGAAGTAAGTTATCAAGCGATAATTGAAGCTATTAAAGAAAAAAATCCTAAAAAGTTTTTATATACTGTTGAATTTTATCCCGAAGAAGGGAAATATTATTATGATGGCCATAGAAATTGCAAAATTAGTTTATCACCAAAAGAATCTAAAAAATACAATAATATTTGTCCAAGTTGCGGGAAACCTTTAACAATTGGAGTTCTAAATAGGGTGGATTTTTTAGCTGATAAAAAAGAAGGATTTAAATCAGAAAATCTTATTCCCTTCAAAAGTTTGGTTCCTTTAGTTGAAATTATTGCTGATGTTTTAGGAGTAGGATCAATGACAAAGCGAGTTGATAAAGAATACAAAAATCTAATTGAAAAATTTGGAAATGAATTTAAAGTTCTACTTGATATCTCATCTCAAGACTTAAAAGTAGCTACTTCACCAGAAATTACTGAAGGTATAATTAGGGTCAGAGAAGGAAAAGTTTATGTTGAGCCGGGTTACGACGGAGTTTATGGTAAAGTTAGGATTTTTTATAAGAAAGAGCAAAAAAATTTATCTCGCCAATCAACTATTTTTTAATTATTATGATAAAATAAACTATTATGATAGAAGAATATAAATTTGGGTTAATTATTATTTTAGGGAAAACTTATGAATATGATGTTGAAGTCCGTTGGGATGGGAAAGTTTTAGAGTGGTGGAGAAAAGAATCTCATATTATTGATATCGAAAGCCTTAAAAGAGCAATTGAACAAAACCCAGAGTTAATTGTTGTCGGAACGGGCGAGCCAGGATTAGCTAAAATAACTGATAATGCGAAGAAAGAGATTCTTTCTAAAGGAATTGGGCTGATTGTTGATGAAACAACTGAGGCAATTAAGGTTTTTAATGCTGAAGTGAAGAATAAAAAAGTAATTGGTTTATTTCATTTAACATGTTAATTCTCTGGATTTTAGCTTTTATTTTAAGTTTAGCCGTCTTGGTAAAATCGGCTGATTGGTTTGTAGAAAGCTCAGAAAAAATTGGATTAGCCCTAAAAATTTCTCCCTTTATAATCGGAGTAACTATTGTTGCTATTGGTACTTCTTTTCCTGAATTAGCTACATCAATAATTGCCACTCTTAAAGGAACAACCGAAATAGTTGCTGCTAATGTCGTAGGGTCTAATTTAGGAAATATTCTTTTAATAGTTGGGATTTCTGCAATATTGGCTAAAACTCTAATTGTTAAAAGAAACTTGATTGATTTAGATGCTCCTCTCTTGGGTATTACTACCTTTCTCTTTATTTTTGTAGTCTGGGATAAAAAAATAGTTTTAGGGGAAGGAATTTTATTGATTTTAGGTTTTTTAATTTATATTTTGTATACAATTTTTCAAAAAAGAAAGCCCGAAAAAGAAATTTCAGAAGCAATTGAAATCTTACCTTCAAGAGTGGAAAGACGAAAAGTTTCTCCAGGGATTAATTCTAAAACTTTTTTATTTTTAGTTTTAGGAATAGTAGGATTAACCGTTGGAGCTAATTATACAATTGAAGCAATGATAAAGATTTCTGAGCTATTAAAGATTTCCAGTTCTTTAATAGCTATTACTGTTTTGGCTATAGGTACTTCTTTACCAGAACTAGTAGTTTCAATTAGAGCTTCTTTGAAGAAAAAATATGAAATTGCTTTAGGAAATATTTTCGGTTCAAATGTTTTTAATATTTTATTGGTAGTAGGAATTCCGGCTCTGATTCGTCCTTTAACAGTTGATGAACTTACTTTCTCAATTGGTCTTCCATTTTTAATTGTTGCTACTTTACTTTTTATAATTTCCGGGATTTCCCGAAAAATTCATATCTGGGAAGGGGCAATGTATCTTTTACTTTACATCTTATTTATTGCTAAACTTTGCGGATTATTTTAAATACTTTAAATAATTTTTTAACACTTTTTTAAACTCTTTAAGAATACTTTTTTCTTCAACTTTTTTGACAATTTTGCCTTTTTTTATAATTAAAGCTCCTTTCTTCACTCCAACTATTGCTAAATCTGCTTCTCGAGCTTCTCCTAAACCGTTAACAATACATCCCATTATGGCGAAAGTTAATGGTTTTTTTATTTCTTTGGTTAATTCTTCAATTTTTTTAGTGAATTTAACCACATCAATTTCAGATCTAGCACAAGTTGGACAACTAATAATTTTTACTCCTCTTTCCCTTAAATTTAAACTCTTTAAAATTTCCCAGCCGGCTTTTACTTCTTTTACCGAATCATCAGTTAAAGAAACCCTAATAGTATCACCGATCCCTTTTAATAATAAATAGCCAAGGCCAACGGCAGATTTAATTGTTCCGGAAAATTCTGTTCCTGCTTCAGTAATACCCAAATGTAAAGGATAATTAACTTTTGTTGATAATTTTTCGTAAGCTCTTACTGTTCTTAAAACATCAGAGGCTTTTAATGAAATAATCAGATTTTTAAATTTGAGATTTTCCATTAGTTGGATATTTCTCAAAGCAGATTTTACCATCATTTCAGCAGTTACTCTTTTGTGCTGCCCTAAAATATCTTTTTCTAAAGATCCGCTATTAATACCAATTCTAATTGGAATATTCTTTTTTTTAGCTGCTTCAATTATTTTCACCAGATCTTTTTTAGGGAAATTGCCTGGATTGATTCTGATTTTATCTACTCCTTGCTTAATTGCTTCAATAGCTAAATCTGATGAAAAGTGAATGTCAGCTACTAAAGGAAGCTTTATTTGTTTTTTGATTTTACCAAGAGCTTTGGCAGCTTTTAAATCGGGTACACCTACTCTAATTATTTCACAACCAGCTTTTTCCAATTCTTTTATTTGTCGAATTGTAGCTCTAATGTTAGAAGTTTCTGTATTGGTCATTGATTGAACTAAAATAGGATAATTACCTCCGATTTTTAATTTGCCAATTTTTATTATTTTTGTTTTTTTTCTTTTAATCATTTTTTAAGTAAATATTTTTTAATTTTTTTAATTTCATAATCTGGAGTAGAAGTTCCAGAAACCACTCCTAATATAGAAAGGTTCTTAAAACTTATTTTTTTTAATTCTTTTAAAGAATTTATCCACCAAATTGGCTTTTTAGAATTTTTTACAATTTCTACCAGACGTTTGGTATTAGCAGAGGAATGAGAACCAATTATTAAAACCCCATTAACTTTCTTTAGAATTTCTGACAATTCTTTTTGACGAATTAAGACTTCTGAACAGATAGTATTTACCCATTTAAATTTTTTAGTTTTGTTTTTTAAGATTTTTAGAATCTGATTAACTCTATCTAAATTTTGAGTAGTTTGAGCCAATACTCCAATTTTTTTAAACTTTGGTAATCTTTTTGCCTCTTTTTCATTTTCAATAATTATGGCTTGATTTTTAATATATTCTTTTATCCCTTTAGTTTCAGAATGCTTTTTATCTCCAATAATTATTACTTTATATTCTTGTTTAAAAAGAGTATAAGCAACATTTTGAGCTCGTTTTACTAATGGACAAGTAGTATCTCTTATTAATATTTTCTTTTTTTTAAGCTTTTTGAAGTTTAGAATTTCTCCGTGGGCTCTGAGAATTAATGTTCCAGACTTAATTTTTTTGAAATTTGAAACAAATTTTCCTCCTTTATTTTTTAATTTTTCAATTACTTTTTCATTATGGACTAAAGGACCTAAAAACTGAATAGGCTTTAGGTCTTCTTTTAGCGATTTTTCAGCAATAACTATTGCTCTTTTTACTCCTGAACAAAAACCAATATTTTTAGCAAAAATGATTTTCATTATATTTTTATAATAGATCTTTGATAATTTCTAAATCTTCTTTGATGGTTACTTTGAGATTTTGGTAAGAGCATGGAACCATTTTGATCTTTTTCCCTAATCTTTCTATCAGGGAGATATCGTCCGTTCCCTGAAAGTTTTTAGAGAAAGCTTTTTTAAACCCTTTTTTAGCTAAACTATATTCTATCACTTGAGGAGTTTGAGCTAAATAAATATTAGATCTGTCGATGGTAGCTGAAACTAATCTATTTTTATTTACTCTCTTTAAAGTATCTTTACAGGGCTGACCAACTAAAGCTGCTCCATAAATTTTGGCTGCTCTAATTACTTTACTAATTTCAAGAGCGGAAACTAAGGGATTACAACCATTATGGAATAAAACTAAGTCCTTTGGTTTCGCTCCTAATTCTTCAAGATATTTCAGTCCATTAAAAGCCGAATCTTGGCGAGTTCTACCTTCTTTAACTACTTTTGCTATTTTGTGAATTTTGTATTTTTTAATTAAATTAAAAACTTTATTAAAATTAGATTTTCTGGAAACTAAAACTATTTTGTGAATCTGTGGATGATTTTCAAAAATTTTTAAAGTATACCAAATCAAAGGCTTCCCTTTAATTTTAAAAAAGATTTTCTCAATTCTTTTCATTCTTTTACTTTTTCCACCAGCTAAGATAATGGCAAAATTTATCATTTTATTTGGGTTTTAACACAATTTTCAATTTTTTAAAGTTTATAATCTTATTTTAAGATAAGTATTTCTTAAAATCAAAAACTATACTAAAATTATTTTTTAGTACTAAAGAATTGTCAATAATTTCAAAGACTTGACAAGGATCTTTGGAAGCCTATAATTAAAAAAGAAAGAGAAATGATAAAGAAATTTATTCAAAAAATTAATACTCCTAAAAATTTTACCGATTGTAAATGGATTCACACCATTTCAATTTTAGCTTACGGAAAATTTAAAGAGTGAGGGGATTAAGATTAATAAATAAATTTCATTTTAATAACTAATCCCCTCACCAAAGGGGATTTTTGAAAAAATATGATAGGAGAAAAGAAATTTTATTTAACTCAACAAGGAGTAGAAAAGATAAAAAAAGAATACCAAGATTTCAAAAAACTTAAACTTGCTAAAGTTGCAGGAGAGGTTCCTAAGATTTGGCAATCAGAAGATATAAACCCAGAATATCTTTCTTTCCAGGAGGATTTGAGTTTTTTGGAAGCAAGAATGAGTGAATTAGAAAACGTTTTGAAAAATCTTGAGATAATTAAAATTCCACCTAAAGGAAGACAAAATACTATTAATTTGGGTGCTCAAATAATAGTTAAAGTAAATGGCCAAACTGATGAATTTGAAATCGTCGGTTCTTTAGAGGCCAATCCTTCTCTTGGAAAAATTAGTAATGAATCACCAGTAGGTAGTGCTCTTTTAGGGCATCAGGTTGGAGATGAAGTTTTTGTTTCTTCTCCTATCAAGACTACTTATAAAATTAAAAAAATAAGATATTTAGTCTCCTGATTTAAATTGAAAAACAATAAAAATCATGATATCCTAAAACCAGGAGAAATTCTGGTTTTATTTATTATGAAAAATATTCTTAATTTTTTACTTGAAGTCGGAAAATTAAAGAGGAAAAAAAGAAGAGGCTGGATACTTCATCAAATTAAAAATCCAGAAACAACAGCAGAACATATTTTTCATTTGACTATTTTAGTTTGGACTTTAGGAAAAGAGAAAAAGTTAAATTTAGAAAGAGCAATAAAAATGGCTTTAGTTCATGATTTGTGTGAAGTTTATGCTCCAGATTTAACTCCTTATGATCCTTTATTACCCAAAGATAAAAAGAAAATAATGGTTGCTTTAAAACAGTGGCCTAAATTCACCCTTGCTCTAAAAAGAAAAAAAGAAAAAGAAAAATCAGAAATGGAACTTCGGTCTTTAGATAAGCTTATTTTAAAGTTGCCAAAAGAATTAAAGATCGAAATGAAAAACCTCTGGATTGATTTTGAAAAAGGATTAACAAAAGAAGGTAGATTTGTTAAGCAAGCTGATAAGATAATAAATTTTTTACAGGGTATAGAATATTGGAAGAAATATGGAAAAATTCAACACAAACTTTGGATGAGGTGGATAAAAGAAATTATAGACGACCCTGTTTTAATTAAATTTATTAAAACAATAGAAAAAAAGTTTTATTAAAACGATGAGAAAAATTAAGTATTTAATTTTTACTTTAATTATTTCAGGAAGTTTGTTCTTTATTTTTGGACCGGAAATTTTACCAGAGAATTTGCAATTTCAACAAGCTCTTGATTCTACATTAATTGATAGAGATGTTATTATTATTTTTAATTCTGGCGGTTGGGGGAATACTCCTTTAGAAGAAGCAGAAGACTTTGCCCCGGCCATAAAAGGTATTGAAAAAACCTTAGATAGTTGGGGTTATCGTTCAGTTGTTATTCCTTATAAAAGAACTAAAGATGGTTTATTGGGAAAGTTTTGGGGAATTAAAGATTCTTTTAGTTCTTTTAGGTTTTCTTCGGAAAATTTAGCTGAAAAAGTAGAATTTCTAATTGAAAATCTTCCTGATAAAAAAATTATTATAGCAGGTCTTTCTAATGGAGCAAGTTTAGTTGACGAAAGTATGGAGAAAATTTCTACCAATACTCAAAATTCAGTTTATGCTATAGTAGCTGGTATTCCTTTTTGGTCAGAGCCATATGAATCAGAAAATATTCTTCATTTAAGTAATAATAAAAAAGATACTTTATCAACAGGAGAAGTAAAAAGCTTAGTTTTTTCTTTAATTAAAGCACCTTTTGTGTGGATTGAAGCGAGAATTAATGGTCAAAACCTTCCTTTTTCTAAAGCAATTCAAGTTCCAGGGCATAATTATTTCTGGTCTTCTCCAGAGGTAGGTCCTGAAATTGTAACTTTTCTTGAAGATAAGTTTCATTAATTTTATGCTTCGGGGCAAATTATACATTGGAACTTCTGGTTTTTCTTATTCTCATTGGGAGAATGATGTTTTTTATCCGAAAAAGCTACAAAGATCAAAACAATTGGAATACTACAGTCGATATTTTAATACTGTAGAGATGAATTATCCTTTTTATAGACTGCCTTCTATTAAAAGTTTTACTCATTGGAAAAAAACTGTACCGAAAGGATTTATTTTTGCAATAAAAGTTTCAAGATATATTACTCATATTAAGCATTTCCGCCAGATTAAAACTGCCTGGAAAACTTTTTTGAAAAGGGCTTTATATTTAGAAGACAAATTAGGTCCTTTTTTATTTCAGTTGCCTTCTAACCGAAAAAAGGATTTAAAAATGTTAAGAGAATTTACTGAAATGATAAAAGAAACTGATTTAAAATATCGTTTTGTTTTTGAATTTCGTCATATTTCTTGGTTTACAGAAGATGTTTATAAAAATTTTAAAAAACAAAAAAATATTTCCCTTTGTTTAGCAGATTCTCCTCAATGGCCCTTTAGAGAAATAATTACTGGTAATTTTGTTTATATTAGAATGCACGGAGGTAAAGCTCTTTATACTTCCAATTACTCGGAAAAAGAACTGAAAAACTTGTCGGAAAGAATTAAGAAATATTTAAAGCAAGGATTAACAACTTTTGTTTATTTTAACAATGACGCTATGGGTTTTGCCGTAAAAAATGCTAAAATATTAAATAGACTTTTACGATGAAAAAAATTTTGCTTTTTATAGTTTCTCTTTTAATTGGAATAGGTCTTTTAATTTGGATTGGCAAGGTTGTTGGTTGGCAAGAAATTAAAGACTCTTTTCTAGTTTTTACTGGCTGGTTCGGTGTAATAATTTTTCTTTTAACCTTATTGATAATATTAATCAGCAATTGGAGGTGGCAGGAAATCTTAAAAGAAGAAGGATCTCAAGTTTCTCTTAAAGGTCTTTTCCCGTCTTATTTAGGCGGTTTTTCAGTAATGTTTTTAGCTCCAATTTTGCTTTGGGGTGGAGAAATTTTTAGAAGCTATCTTTTAAAAAGAAATAATTCAATTTCCTGGTCTAAGGGAGTAGCTTCAGTAATAATTGATAGGGTTTTAGAATGGACTACCAACCTGGTGATTATTTTTTTTGGGACTTTATTTTTTCTTTTTACTATTGGATCTCCTCCAATGAAATTAGTAATAATCTTTGGTGGAGTTTTCCTACTTTTTGCCGGAGGAATTAGTTATTTTTATTTGAAGGTTTTTAAAAAAGAGAGTTTAGCTCAAATTTTTTTTAAAATTTTTAATTTAAAAAAAATGAATCCGGAAAACAGTGTTTTAGAAATCGAAAAGGAAATTTTTAATTTTTTTCAACTTAGAAAAAAATCATTATGGAAAAGTTTTGGCATATCTTTTTTAAGGGCAGGAATAATGTATTTTAGAGTTTTACTTTTAATTATTTTTTTAGGAGAAAAAATAAGCGCTTTGCCTGCTTTATCGATTCTTGGTTTTACTTATTTAGCGGCAATGATTCCCATTCCTGCTGCCCTAGGAAGCCATGAAGTAATCCAAACCTTTGCTTTTAATTCTTTAGGATTAGGAGCCTCTACAGCCACAGCCTTTACTATGATTATTCGTGGAGCCGAGTTAATTTTGGCTTTAGCCGGAGTAGTAATTTTGCTTAAATTTGGAATAAACCTACTAAAAAATACTTTATTTAATCACTCAAGTCATAACGAAGGATAAAAAAGTAATATATGTTTAAATCAATTAATAAAGTTATAAAAATTTTAATTTTTTCCGATGTTGCTTTAGAAACTGGATTTGGATTTATGGCTCCTATTTTTGCTATTTTTATTGCTCAAAAAATTCAGGGTGGAGGAGTAGAAGTAGCTGGTTTTGCTATGGCAATTTATTGGGGAGTTAAATCGATTTTGCAAATTCCATTTGGAAAATATTTGGATGAAGTTAAAGGAGAAAAAGATGATTTGTGGTTTGTCGCGATTGGTAATATCTTAGCAGCTAGTGCTATTTTTGGATATATTTTTAGTTTTCTACCATGGCACATTTATTTGTGCCAGGGAATTTATTCTTTAGGGATGGCAATAAATATTCCTGGTTATTGTGCAATCTTTACCAGACATATTGATAAAAGAAAAGAAGCATTTGAATGGTCAACCAGAAGTACTTTTATTGGAATTGGGGCCGGGATTTCTGGCGCTTTGGGAGGAATAATTGCTAATAGACTTGGTTTTGATGTTCTTTTTATTGGAGCAGGAATCTTTGTTTTAGTTAGTGCCTTTTTACCATTTTTAATTTATAAAAATGTTTTTCCAAGAAATCATTTTCTTCCTCTGGTTCCTGAAGACAAAGGACTTCAAGGATCATCTTTGCCAAAAGGATAAAAAGCAATGAAAAATCAGGAAATAGCTCAAATCTTTTATAAAATTGCTGATTTTTTGAAAATGGAGGAAATTCAATTTAAACCTTCAGCTTATCGAAAAGCAGCTGTTGCTTTGGAATCTTTAGAAAAAGATATTCAAGAAATTTACAAAGAAGGAGGGAATAAATCCTTGGAAAAAATTCCAGGAGTGGGCAAAAGTATAGCAAAAAAGATTGAAGAGTATTTAAAAACTGGGACAATTAAATATTATAAAATTCTTAAAAAGAAAATACCGGTAAAAATAGAAGAACTAATTATGGTTGAGGGATTAGGACCTAAAAAAGTAAAAATTTTATATCAGAAATTAGGTATTAAAAATTTAAAAGAATTGGAAAAAGCAGCTAAGGTCCATAAAATTGCTTCATTATTTGGTTTTGATGAAAAAACCGAGAAGAACATTTTAGAAGGAATTACTTTTTTAAAAAGAAGCAAAGGAAGATTTCTTTTAGGAAATATTTTACCTATGGTTGAAGAAATTGAAGAAGAGTTAAAGGCTTCAAAAAAAATTAATCAGATTTCAGTAGCTGGCTCGGTAAGAAGAAGAAAAGAAACTATTGGCGACATAGATTTTTTAGTGACAACAAAAAATCCAAAAGAATTAATGGATTTTTTTATTCGATTACCTGGAGTAATAAAAACTTGGGGAAAAGGTACCACTAAATCTTCGGTTAGATTAAAACAAGGATTAGATGTTGATTTAAGAATTGTTTCGAAAAAAAGTTATGGTTCGGCTCTTCAATATTTTACCGGGTCTAAAGAGCATAATATTGCTACCAGAAAAATTGCTATTGCTAAAAATTTAAAACTTAATGAATATGGTGTTTTTCGAGGAAAAAGGCAAATTGCTGGAAAAACCGAAAAAGAGGTTTATAGAGCTTTAGGTATGAGTTGGATACCTCCGGAATTAAGAGAAAATCAAGGAGAAATTGAAGCTGCTCTTCAACAGGTTCAGGGTAAGCCAAATGGACTGCCAAAACTGATAGAAATAGAAGATATTAAAGGTGATCTTCACGGCCATACTATTTGGAGTGATGGCGAACAAACCATTGAACAGATGGCTTTAGCAGCTAAAAATATGGGTTATGAATATTTAGGAATAAGCGATCATTCCAAATTGCCGATAGCTAATGGTCTGGACGAAAAAAGACTATTAAAACAAATGAAAGAGATAGACAAGATAAATAAAAAAATAAATGGGATTAAAATTTTAAAGAGTGCTGAAGTAAATATTTTGGAAAATGGGTCTTTGGATATAAAAAATGAAGTATTAGCAATGCTTGATTATGTTATAATTGGAATTCACTCCGGTTTTAAAATGAAAAAAGACAGAATGACCGAAAGAATAATTAAAGCAATGAAAAATCCTTATGTTGATATTGTTGCGCATCTTACTGCTCGAAAAATAAAAGAGAGAGAGGAATGTAATATTGATTTTGATAAAATCTTGCAGGTAGCTAAAGAGAATAATGTTATTTTAGAAATTAATTCTCAGCCAATAAGATTGGATTTAAATGACCAGAATATTCGCAGGGCTAAAAATGTTGGAGTAAAAATGGTAATTAATACCGACTTTCATCACAAAGATCAATTAAAATATATGAAATTTGGAATTTATCAAGCTCGTCGAGGCTGGGCTGAAAAACAAGATGTAATCAATACTCAACCTTTGGATAAATTACTTAAATTTTTTAAATAATATTATTATATCTATGGAAAAATCGGCTGGAGCAATAATTTTTAGGAAGGAAAAAGATAAAATTTTTTATCTTTTTTTATGTTGTCAATCTGGTCATTTAGATTTTTCTAAAGGAAATATTGAAAAAGGTGAAAAATTAAATGAGACAATAAGGCGGGAAGTAAAAGAAGAAACTGGAATCGAAGACATTAAATTTATCCCTGGTTTTAAAGAATGGATTAAATATTTTTATAAATTAAAAAATAAAAACATTTTTAAAATAGTTATTTTCTTTTTAGCTGAGACGAAAATTAAAGAAGTAAAAATTTCTTCTGAACACATAGGTTTCAAATGGTTATCTTATAAAAAAGCAATGTCCCAGCTAGTGTTCGAAAATTCCAAAGAAGTTTTTAAAAAAGCCAATCAATTTTTAAAAAAATATGCTTCCAGAAGTTAATAAAACTCATTCGCAAAAAATAGAAAAATATAAAGGAATTATTTCTAATAAACTTTTTGAAGAAATTAAAAGTTTATCAAAAAAACTTAAAGGTTTAAAGGTAATCCATATTAATGCTACTCCTCGAGGAGGAGGCGTAGCTGAAATATTAAAAATTTTAGTACCCTTAATGCAAGGGGTTGGTTTAAAAGCTAATTGGTATATTAATCCTCCCGGACAGAAATTTTTTGCTCTTACAAAACAAATTCATAATGCTTTACAAGGAGAGAAATTTCAACTTTCTTTTAATTCTCGCAGATTATATATGCATCATATGGAAAATACGGCAAAGCTTATGCAAGACATGAAAGCAGATATTTGGGTAATTCATGACCCTCAGCCATTAGGAGTTATTTCTTATATGTCTAATTTTCATTCGAGTATTTGGAGGGTTCATATTGATACTTCTCATCCAAATAAAGAAACTTGGGAATTTATTCGTCCTTTTATGGAAATGTATGATAAGATAATTTTTACTTCAAAGGATTTTGTTGGTCCTTTTCTGCCTGCTGAAAAAGTTAATATTTTCCCTCCGGCTATTGATCCTTTAAATATTAAAAACAGTATTTTAGGATTAGATAAGTCTAAAAATATTTTAGAAAGTTTGGGTGTAGATTCTAGTAAACCTTTAATTTCCCAAATTGCTCGTTTTGATTCTTGGAAAGATCCTTTAGGCGTAGTAAAGGCTTATAGAATTGCTAAAAAGAAAATTCCAAATTTACAATTAGCTTTACTAGGTTTATTTTTAGCCAGAGACGATCCGGAAGCAATAAAGATTTTCAAAGAAGTAAAAAAAGAAACTAAAAATGATTCCGATGTTTTTCTTTTTTCTGATCCAGCTCAAATAGGGAGCCTTAAGGTAGATATTTTCGTAAATGCTTTTCAGACAGCCTCAACAATTGTTTTACAGAAGTCTATTAGAGAAGGTTTTGGACTAACAGTGGCTGAAGCAATGTGGAAAGAAAAAGCGGTAATTGGTGGTAATGTTGGTGGAATAAAATTACAGATAAAAGATGGTAAAAATGGATTTTTAGTTTCAAGTCCCGAAGAAACTGCAAAAAGAATCGTTCAGTTAATTAAAGAACCATCTTTGGCAAGAAAACTAGGAAAGGAAGCTAAAAAGAGCGTTAGGGAAAAATTTTTAATGCCGAGGCTTTTAAAAGATTATTTAAAACTTTTTCAAGAATTAATTTAAAATGTTAAAAGGTCTTTTACTTTTTTCTGGAGGGTTAGACTCTGTTTTAGCAGTTAAGATTTTAGAAAAACAAAAAATTAAAATAACTCCAATTTGTTTCAAAAGTTATTTTTTCAATTGCGATTCAGCTGAAAAGAGCGCTAAAAAATTAAAATTAAAATTAAAAATAGTTGATTTTAGCAAAGAACATTTTAAGATCATAAAAAAGCCGAAATATGGTTTTGGGAAAAGAATGAATCCTTGCATTGATTGTCATTTATTAATGTTAAAAACTGCAAAGCGGTTCGTGAAACTTACAGGGAATAAATTTGATTTTATAGCTACTGGTGATGTTGTCGATGAAAGACCGTTTTCTCAAAGAAAAAAAATTCTTCTTAAAATGGACAAAGAAGCTGGGTTAGAGGGTTTGATTTTAAGACCGCTTTCAGCAAAATTACTACCCGAAAGTGTTCTGGAAAAAAAAGGATTAGTAAAAAGAGAAGAATTATTTGCTTTTCATGGAAAGTCAAGAAAATTACAATTAAGATTAGCAAAAGAATTCAAAATAAAAGATAGAGCAGCGGGTGGATGGTGTCCGACCCCGGCCGGTGGTTGTATTCTAACCGACTTAGAATATTCAAAAAAACTAAAAGAACTTTTTAATAAAATTTCTAATTGTAATAGTCAAGATGCACAAGTCTTAAAAAAGGGAAGAGTTTTTTGGGAAAACAGATTTTTAATCATAGTAGGTAGAAACGAAAAAGAGAATAAAGAATTAAAGAAACTTAAAGCAAAAGAAGATTTAATTTTAGAACCAGAAAATTTTTCAGGACCTGCAGTTTTAATTAGAGGATTTGGACAAAAAATTGAAAAAATAACAATTAAAAAAGCAGTAGAATTATTATTGAACTATTCCAAGAAATTGCCGGAAGAAATAAAAATCTCTTTATTAAAAAAGAAAAAGTGATAGTATAAGGTTTGGAGAGTTGTACTTTAACAACTTGACAAAAATAGAACAAATAAAGGAGAAGAAATGACAAAGAAACTATGGAAAGTGTGTAGTCATTGTGGAGCAGTTACTGATCTTGATGAAATCCATTGTCCAGTATGTGGAGAATGTAGAGAAAGCTCTCTTGTCAAGAAGTTTTTTGACGGAAATCAGCTTAGAGAGCTTGTAGAAAGGAGAAAGTTCTGGACAAAACATCCAGGGAAAATAGAAGAATGGATAAAAAACTAAAAAAGCCCATTTTAAAAGTAAAAATATTTTTTTGATGGGCTAAATTTTTTGTTATTAGTTATTTTTACTTTTTAACTTTCTCAATTATTTTCTTGAAAATTTGAGGATTGTTTTTAGATAGTTCAGATAGAATTTTTCTATCAAGTTCAATTTTACTTTTTTTTAAGCTCGCAATAAATTTATTGTAAGGAATTTCATATTGTCGACAAGCAGCCGAAATTTTAATTTGCCACAACTTTCTAAAATCTCTTTTTTTAGTTTTTCTATCTCGATAAGCATATTCCCAAGCATGATATAAGGCTTCTTTAGCTTGGCGATATTTTGTTTTTCTTCCCCAACGAAAACCCTTAGCATTTTTTAATAAATGCTTTCTTCTTTTATGGGCAATTTTTCCTCGTTTTACTCTAACCATGAATTGATTTTTTTATTTTTTTTGTTTCACTGTCAGAAAGTTTGACCCATTTTCGATTTAATCTTTTTCTTTTTCCTGATTTTTTTGCTCCGTAATGGTCAAGACCGGTTGGTCTTCTTAAAATCTTGCCGGTTTTAGTAATTTTAAAACGCTTTTTTAAAGATTTTCTTGTTTTTAATTTAGACATATTACTTTTTTACTTTCTAGAAACAATCATTGTTAATCCTCGACCTTCTCTTTTCAATTCCTTTTCAGTTTTTATTGGGATTAATTTCGCTAAAAGTTCAAGAAATTGAAAGACTTTTCCCTTTGCAAACTCCGAGAGTCCTTTCTGTCTTCCTCTTAAAGGGAGTTCTATTCTGACTTTATCTCCTTTTTTTAAAAATTTCTCTGCCTGACGAGCTCTAGTATCCAAATCGTGGAGAGAAATATTAAATCCGAGTCTTATTCCTTTAATTTCGTTGCTTTTTTTTGTTTTAGTTCCTTTTTCTTTTTTTTGAAGGGAATAAAGGTATTTTCCATATTCCATTATCTTACAAACTGGAGGTTCAATTTTTTCTGTAACCTGTACTAAATCTAAATTACGCTCCTGAGCCATTTGAAGCGCTTTTTCCAAAGCTATAATTCCTAACTGCTTTCCAGTTTCATCAATCAGTCGAACTTCTTTTGCCCATATTCTATTGTTGGCTAATGGTTTTTTGAACAAATTAATTTTCTAATAGGGTGGAGGTGTGGGGATTTGGACCCCAATCCAGAAACTTTATTAAAATATTTCTACAGATTTAGCTTAATTTAAATTAGAAATCATAAATTAAAAATTAAGCAAAAACATTTACGATTCTGATCTAGTATTTTTTGATATTTTCTCCTAAATCAAAAGAAATTATCTATCTCGATAATATGACACCTGAGTCCGCCTATCGAGAATTAACGGGCAGATGGTTTACGGTTTTAAGCGTAAACAGGAGCAAGCTGTTTGCTTGCGAATAAGTTAGCACTTATTTTTTTAATAAAAGTTTAACGAGTTTCTATTAATGCTCGATCTGCCTATTTTAATAAAAACTTCTGTCGATTCATATCACCCCCGTAGTCTTAACTCTCTTTCTTTTTCTCTCTTAAACTCTCGTTTTTTGATTACTTCTCTTTTATCTGTTTTTTTCTTTCCTTTAGCAATCCCAAATTCAATTTTAATTTTTCTTTTCTTAGTATAAGCTTTTAAGGGCACTAAAGTCAAGCCTTTCTGTTTAGCTTTACCAATTAAATGTTTGATTTCGGCCTTTTTCAGAAGTAATTTTCTTGAGCGTTCGGGATTATAGTCTGAGGAAATATTTTTTGACTGATATGGAGGAATATTAACTCCGATTAAAAAAACTTCGTTGTTTTTTAAAATTATATAAGAACCGGACAAGTTTACTCTTCCTAATTTTATTGATTTTACTTCTTGTCCAATCAAAGAAATTCCAGCTTCAAATCTTTCCAAAATTTCGTAGTTAAAATAAGCTTTTTTATTTTCAGCAAAAATCTTCATCTCTTTCATTTTAACAGAAATTAAGATAAACTAAAATTAATGATTAGGCAAATAATTAAAGAATTAATAAAAAAATCGATAAAAAACTTCAATCTTGCTGAGATTAAAGAGATTAAAGTTGAACATCCAGAAGAGAAAACTCGCGGGGATTATGCAACAAATATAGCAATAGTCATTACTAAACAGGTTGGAAAGAATCCTTTAGAAATCGCTGAAATAATTAGTAATCAATTATTAATAATTAATAAAAGATTAAAACTGTTTGAGAAAGTTGAAGCAGTTTCTCCTGGGTTTATTAATTTTTTTCTTTCAAAAGAATATTTACAGAAACAAATTACAGAAATTTTAAAGCTAAATGGAAAATTTAGCCGGTTAAAAATTGGCAAAAGAAAAAAAGTAAATATTGAATTTATTTCAGCTAATCCTACTGGGCAATTACATTTAGGCCACGGTAGGGGAGCATTTTTTGGTGATTGTTTAGCTAATGTTTTAGAAAAAGCAGATTATAGGGTTGTTAGAGAATATTATATTAATAATGCGAAAGAAAGTAGCCAAATTAAGGAATTAGGAAAAACAGCTTTAGGTAAAGGCACTACTTATTTAACTCCTTATCTCAAAACTCAAATCTTAAACCTTAAATCTAAATTTAAAAAAACTAAAAACGAAGGCGAGGCAGGTTTTTTATTAACCCAAGAGATTCAAAAAGATGTTAAAAACTTCATTGTAGAGAAACTAAAGATTAAGTTTGATAATTGGATTTCAGAAGAAAACTTATATAAGAAAAACGAAATAAGTAAAATTTATAAGTGGATGAAAAAGAAAGATTTAATTTATAAAAAAGAAGGAGCTGAATGGGGAAAAACCTCAAAATTTGGAGATAAAAAAGATTGGGTAATTATTCGAAAAAACGGTGAGCCGACTTATTTATTAAGTGATATTGCTTATCATAAAGATAAAATTTACAGGAAGTTTGATAAAATTATTGATATTTGGGGAGCTGATCACCAAGGACATGTCTCTAAAATAAAAGCTGCAGTTAAAATGTTAGGTTTTAAAGGAGATTTAGACATTTTAATTTCTCAAGTGGTTCGATTGAAAGGAGGAAAAATTTCTAAAAGAGAAGGAAATGTTGTTACTTTAAGATGGTTGATAGATGAAGTTGGTTTGGACGCAGCTAGATTTATTTATTTGACAAAGTCCTTAGACACTCAGATGGAATTTGATGTTAATCTAGCAAAAGAGAAGTCAAATAAAAGTCCTGTTTATTATTGTCAGTATGCTCATGCTCGTATTTGCTCGATATTGCGCAAATACGGAAAATTACCAATTAAAATAACTAATACACAAAATCTTAAATTGCTAAATCATTCTTCAGAACTTTTTTTGATTAAACAATTAATTAAATTTCCTGAAATTATAGAAGACACTACTAAAGACTATCAAGTTCAGAGATTGTCTCAATATACAATAAGTTTAGCTACTTCTTTCCATCAATTTTATCGAAATTGTCGAGTAATATCTAATGATAAAAAATTAACTCAGGCACGTTTATCTTTAGCTCTAGCCGTTAAAATTATTTTAGAAAATACTTTAAGTTTAATGGGGATTTCGTCTCCGGAAAAAATGTAATTTTATGTCATATTTTAGTCTTCCAAAAATTGAAAAAAAGATATTAAAATTTTGGCGAGAAAACAGAATTTTTGAAAAAAGTATTGAACTAAGAACTAAATATAAAGATTTTATTTTTTATGAGGGGCCGCCAACAGCCAATGGTAAAACAGGAATTCATCATATTCTGAGCCGAGCTTATAAAGATATTGTTTTAAGATATAAAACCATGCAAAAATTTAAGGTATTAAGAAAGGCTGGCTGGGACACTCACGGCTTACCGGTAGAATTAGAAGTTGAAAAAAAATTAGGTTTGAAAAATAAAAAAGATATTGAAAAATACGGAATAGCTAAATTTAATAAAAAATGTAAACAGTCAGTTTGGACCTATAAGGATGATTGGGAAAAATTAACCCAAAGAATTGGTTTTTGGTTGGATATCAAAAATCCCTATATTACCTATCAACCAGAATATATTGAAACGGTTTGGCAAATTTTAAAACAAATTTATCAAAAAAAGCTTTTATATCAAGACTATAAGGTAGTTCCTTATTGTACGAGATGCGGCACAAGTTTGTCTTCACATGAAGTAGCTCAGGGATATAAGAAGGTTAAAGAAACATCAGTTTATATTAAATTTAAGATTTTATCTAAAGACAAAAAATGGGAAAATACTTCAATTCTTTCTTGGACAACAACACCATGGACTTTGCCGGGTAATGTCGCTTTAGCTATAAATCCAAAGTTCACTTATGTGAAAATTAAAATTAAAAATGAAATTTTTATTTTAGCAAAAGAAAGATTAAAAATTTTATCTGGAGATTATAAAGTTCTTGAAGAAATAAAAGGGAAAGACTTATTAGGATTGGAATATAAGCCGTTATTTAAAATAGCTCAACTAAAATCGAAAACTTCGTATAAAATATATCCGGCTGATTTTGTAACAACCGAAGAGGGAACCGGCATTGTCCATACGGCAGTAATGTATGGTGAAGATGACTATAATTTGGGTAAAAAATTCAACATACCAAATTATCATACAGTTACAGAGAAAGGAAGATTCATCAAAAATATAGGAGAAGGCTTAGCTGATAAATACGTTAAAGATAAAGAGACAGAATTTTTAATTTTAACTTATCTAAAAAAGAAAAACCTACTTTTTGCTGAAGAACTATATGAGCATGATTATCCTTTTTGTTGGCGATGTAAAACTCCTCTTTTATACTATGCCAAGAAGAGCTGGTTTATCAGAATGACAAAAGTTAAAAAAAATTTAATTGAAAATAACCAAAAAATCAATTGGTTTCCGTCTCATTTAAAAAACGGTAGGTTTGGAGAATGGTTGAGAGAAATTAAAGACTGGGTGATTACTCGAGAAAGATATTGGGGAACACCTTTTCCTATTTGGCAATGCGAAAAATGTAATCATCAAGAAGTGATTGGCTCAAAAAAAGATTTACTTGCTCAAAAATTTACAAAAAATAAATATTTTATTTTAAGGCATGGTGAATCTTTGAGAAATATAAAAGATATTGCTGTTTGTTGGCCGGAGAAACTTTATTGTCCCCTGACTAAAAAGGGAGAAAAACAAATCAGAGAAGTTGGACAGAAACTCAAGAGAGAAAAGATTGATTTGATTTTTTCTTCAGACCTTTTAAGAACAAGGCAAACCGCTGAGATTATTGGCAAAAAACTAGGAATTAAACCAAAGCTTGATAAAAAACTAAGAGAGATTAATGTTGGAGTTTTAAATGGAAAACCGATTAAAGAAATTGGAAAATTTTGGGATAAAGAAAAAAAACTTTTACCCTTAGAATATTATTCAAAAAGATTTCAGATTGCTCTGCCTAAAGGAGAAACCTATATTGCCGTAGAAAAAAGAATGTCTAAATTTATAAAAGAAATTAATGAAAAATATCAAGGGAAAAACATTTTAATCGTGAGCCATCAACGCCCTTTTACTTTACTTGAAAAAGTAATCTACGATTATGATCTTAAAAAGTTTGTAGAAATTATTACCAGAAAAAAAGAAATAAAAACGGGAGAATTAAGAAAGTTGGAGTTTAAGAAGCTTCCATACAATGAGAAAATGGAATTGGATTTTCATCGTCCCTATATTGATGAAGTTAAATTTTATTGTCCAAAATGCGGGAAAGGTTTAATGAAAAGAGTACCAGAGGTAATTGATTGCTGGTTTGATTCAGGAAGTATGCCATTTGCTCAAAGCCATTGGTCTTTTGCGAGTCAAAAACTAAGACCTCCGAAATTATTTCCAGCAGATTTTATTTGTGAAGCTATAGACCAAACTAGAGGTTGGTTTTATACCTTATTAGCGATTTCTACTCTTTTAGGTTTTGGCTCTTCTTATAAAAATGTTATTTCTTTAGGCCATGTCTTGGATAAAAAGGGAGAGAAAATGTCAAAGTCAAAAGGCAATATAGTTGATCCATGGTTTATTTGTAATAAATATGGAGCAGATGCTGTTCGCTGGTATTTCTTCACTGTTAATCGGCCTGGCGATAGTAAACTTTTTGAAGAAAAAAATGTTGAACAGGCCCTGAAGAGATTTATTTTAACTTTGTGGCATAGCTACACATTTTACAGTACATATGCTCCAAAAAAGAAAGCTTCAATCTCTAAACCTCTAGATTTTAAACATTTTTTAGACAAATGGATTATTTCAAAACTACATGGATTGATTCAAAAAACAACTAATGATTTGGATAATTATGATATAACTTCAGCCGCCAGAAGTATTGAAAGTTTTGTTATAGATGATTTGTCCAATTGGTATATTCGCCGTTCACGTCAAAGATTCCAAAAACCTAAAACAAAAGAAGAGCTTAATAATGCTTCAAGAACTTTAGGTTATGTTTTATTTGAACTTTCATTGCTTTCTGCTCCGTTTATTCCATTTTTAAGCGAAGAAATCTATAAAAATTTGGTTCAAGAATTAAGTGTTCATTTAACCAATTGGCCAGAAAGTGATAAAAAATTAATTAACAAATCTTTAAATCAAAAAATGGTGAAAGTCAGAGAGATTGCCAGTTTATCATTGGCAGAAAGAGCAAAGGTTGGAATTAAAGTAAGACAGCCATTAGCTTCACTTCAAATTCCTGAACTTAATATCCAAATCCCAAATCAATTATTAAATTTGATTAAAGAGGAAGTTAATGTTAAAGAAATTACTTTTGGTAAAGTTTTAAAATTAAATATTAAAATTACTCAAGAATTAAAAGAAGAAGGAATAATCAGAGAAGTTGTTCGCCAAATTCAAGAGATGAGAAAGAAAGCCGGATATAAGTCAAGACACAGAATTTCAGTTAGATATTCAGGAACTCCAAATCTTAATGAAATTCTGAGTAAAAATAAAGATTTTATTCAAAAAGAAGCTAAGGTGAAAAACTTTCAAATAGGTGATATGCCAAAAAGAGTATTTGATATCGAACGTGAGATAAAGGTCGATGGTCAAATATTGTGGTTAGGTATTAAAAAAATTTAAATTATGGCAATTTTTTCAAAAAAGTCTCACGGAGAACTTTCCCGAAGAGATTTTAGGCAAATATTAAAAACAGCTCCAGCTCGCATTCCTGGCAGTGGTGGTAAGATATATTCTCGGCAAGAAAGGATAAAAATGGAAGCAGAAGTTTTTCCCAGACAAAGGTTTGGCAGTCATATTTCAGAAATTGAATGTCGAAAACGGGAAAGAGAATTGAGGCAAGAAAAATATAGAGCTAAAACCAGAGAAGAAAAGTTTAAAATTGATAGAAAACTCCAATTTTTGAAAGGAGTTACCGGAGTTGATCCTTATCAGAGATAAATCAATTGTACTAATGTTTACTCACTATAGAACCAACGGTTTTATTTTAAAGGAAACCGACAGAGGAGAAGCCGACCGAATTTTTACAATTTATACTAAAGATTTCGGCAAATCAGAATTTTTAGCTAAAGCCGAAAGAAAAATTAAATCAAAATTAAGAGGGGGTCTTGAACTTTTTTGCCTATCAGAAATTGAATTTGTCCAAGGGAAAATCTATAAAACCTTAACCGACGCTATTTCAATTAAGAATTTTAATAATTTAAAAGGGAATTTAGTGAGATTGGCTATTGTCTATAAAATTTCTGAGACTTTTAATGATTTAATAAAAGAACAAGAAGAGGATAAAAGAATTTGGCAATTGCTTAAAGAAATTTTTCAGGAACTTGATGATCGGGGTTTGAAATCTGAGATTATTTATCACTATTTTTTCTGGAACATCCTTTCTTTTTTAGGTTATCAGCCAGAACTTTATAATTGTTCCGTTTGCCAAAATAAACTAACGCCAGGAGAGCTTTATTTTAACTCAAAAGAAGGAGGAATAATTTGCCAAAACTGTTTTAAAAAATTAAAATCAAATAAAGGGATAAAGCCCGAAATAATAAAAATTTTAAGAATTATTCTTGAGAAGGATTTGAAAAAGCTACTTAGATTAAAAATCGAAAAATCTTATTTAGAATCCCTGGATATAATTTCTCAAGATTATTATTCTTATATATTCTAACAATGCGTAAAAAATTTATTATTTTCTTAATTATTTTGACCAGTTTACTTGGAATGGTTGGTTTTTATTATTGGAATTCAAACAGCTATTCAAAAGAAGTCTTGAAACTGGAAATCTTGGCTCCGGAGGAAGTAGAAATTGCCGAAGATTTTGAATATCTTGTAAAATATAAAAACAACGGCAAAATTTGTCTGGAAGAGCCAAAGCTTATTTTTGAGTATCCAGAATACTCAATTGTTGAAGGAAATATTTTAAGAAAAGAAATTGTTTTAGATGATATTTATCCCGGTGAAGAAAGAACCTATCCTTTCAAAGCTAGGCTTTTAGGAAGAGAAGGTCAGTCCTTTCAAGCTAAAGTTTCTTTAAGTTATCAAGTTAAAAATTTAAAAGCTCGTTATGAATCAAATACTACTTTCACCACTATTATTAATTCTGTTCCTTTAAATTTTGACTTTGATTTGCCTTCTAAAATTAAGTCAGGAGGAAAATTAAAATTTACTTTAAATTATTTTTCGAATATTAATTATCCTATTTCAAACTTAAGATGCAAAATCGAGTATCCGAGTGGTTTTGAGTTTATTGAATCCGAACCTCAAAGCTTGGAAAAAGTAGAGTGGGAAATTCCCGGTTCTTTGAATAAAGCTGAGGGTGGAAGAATTGAAATAACAGGTGAGGTGAGAGGAGAAATCGGCGATGAAAAAACTTTTCAAGCCGAATTTGGCAGCTGGCAGAATGGAGAATTTATTTTATTAAAAAAGGCTGTTAAAGGAGTGGAAATTATTAGACCTGCTTTGTATATTGTTCAACAAATTAACGGCAGCCCGGAATATGTAGCTTCTCCCGGAGATTTGCTTCATTATGAAATTTTCTTTAAAAATATTGGTGAGGAAGCTTTAATTGACATGCCTTTACAAGTTACTTTAAGCGGTACAGCTTTTGATTTAACAACCTTAAGAGCGCCTGATGGAGAATATGAAACAGGGGATAATTCTATTTTGTGGGATTGGCGCCGAGTGAGAGATCTTCAATTTTTAGATGTTCAAAAACAAGGCAAGGTTGATTTTTGGATAAAATTAAAAGATGAATGGGAAATTTCTTCTTCTAAAGGAGAAGAAATGATAAAAGATAAAATTTATTTGAGTCAGGCCAGAGAAGAATTTACAACCAAAGTTAATTCAAAATTAGAAATAATCCAAAAAGGTTATTTCGAAGATGAAGTTTTTGGAAATTCTGGCCCTCTACCACCAAAAATAAACGAACCTACAACCTATACTATAATATGGCAGATTAAAAATCATTATAATGATGTTCAAAATGTTAAAGTGAAAGCAATTTTGCCTGAAAATGTTAAATTAACCGGTAGTATTTTTCCAGAAAAAGAAACTGAAAAATTATTTGTTGATTCGGAATCCCAGGAAATTATTTGGCATGTTGGAGAACTAAAAACGGGTCATGGAGTTTTAGCTGCTACTAACAACGAAACTCTAAATGTTGCTTTTCAAATTGCTTTTACTCCAAATTCTTCTCAGAGAAATCAAACCCCGGAAATTATTGGCCAAGCAAAAGTAGAAGGTGAGGATATGTGGACTAAAGAAATCTTAACTGAGACTGCCATTAATATTAATACAACTTTACCGGATGACCCGACCGTAACTGCAGATATGGGAAAAATTCAATAAATATTATGCAAGACTTAATGCAAAAAATTATTTCACTTTGTAAAAGGCGAGGATTTGTTTTTCCATCTTCGGAAATTTATAACGGTTTTGCTTCTTGTTATGACTTTGGGCCATTAGGAGTTTTGATGAAAAATAATATTAAAAAAGTTTGGTGGTCAGATATGCTGCAAAATCACCAAAATATTGTCGGCTTAGATGCGGCAATTTTAATGAGTCCTAAAGTTTGGCATGCTTCCGGCCATCTGACGGCTGGTTTTGCTGATGAGTTAGTAGAATGCAAAAAATGCCATAAGAGATTTAAATTAGACGAAATTCAAAATTCAAAATCTGAAATCCAAAAATGTCCGGAATGCAAAGGAGAATTGACTAAACCAAAAAAATTTAATTTAATGATGAAAACTTTTATCGGACCAGTAGAAAAAGAAAGCTCAGAAACCTATTTAAGAGCTGAAACCTGTCAAGGAATTTATATTAACTTTGAAAATGTTTTAAATTCAATGAGATTAAAAGTTCCTTTTGGAATAGCTCAAATCGGCAAATCTTTTAGAAACGAAATAACACCCGGTAATTTTATTTATCGAACAAGAGAATTTGAACAAATGGAAATGCAGTGGTTTTGTTATCCGAAAACGGCTGAAAAGTATTTTGATTTCTGGAAAGAAGAAAGAATAAAATGGTATTTAGATTTAGGTATCAAAAAAGAAAATTTGAGGGCAAAAGTTGTTCCGGAAAAAGAAAGAGCTCATTATGCTAGACAACAAATAGATATTGAATATAAATTTCCTTTCGGTTGGAAAGAAATTGAAGGAGTTCATAATCGGGGCGATTTTGATTTATCAAATCACTCAAAATATTCCGGAAAAGATTTGAAATATTTTGACGAGGAAACCAAGGAAAAATATTTTCCTTATATTATTGAAACCTCAGTCGGAGTAGGTAGAAGTTTTTTAGCTTTTTTATGCGAGAGTTTTCAAGAAATAAAAGGAGGAAGAACTAAAACTACTAAAGCAAATAAAGAAGAAGAAGTTTTATTAAAATTAAATAAAAGATTAGTTCCTATAAAAGTTGCAATTTTGCCGTTAGTTAAAAATAAACCGGAAATAGTTAAAAAGGCTGAGGAAATTTTTAAACTTCTTAAACCTCATTTTTTCTGTCAGTATGACGAACTCGGTTCAATTGGTAGAAGATACCGAAGAGGAGACGAAGTTGGGGTTATTGCAGCAATAACTATAGATTTTGATACATTAAAGGACGATATGGTGACAATTCGTGACCGCGACACAATGAAACAAAAAAGAATAAAAATCAAAGATTTAATTAAGATTTTAAAAGAAAAGTTAAATGTTCCGGAAAATTACTCTTAAAAACGGATTGAGAATTATCATTGTTCCTCAGAAAAGTACTCAAGCAGTGACGGTTTTAGCTTTAGTTGGCACCGGTTCAAAATATGAGACTAAAGAAATAAACGGTATTTCTCACTTTCTAGAACATTTATTTTTTAAGGGAACAAAAAAAAGGCCTTCCTCTGTAAAAGTAGTAGAACCATTAGATAAAATCGGCGGAATTTATAATGCCTTTACTGGTGAAGAATATACGGGATATTTCGCTAAGGTTGAAGCTTCTCATTTAGATTTAGCTTTGGATTGGGTTTCTGACATTTATTTCAATAGTTTATTGCCTGAAAAGGAAATAAACAAAGAGAGAGGGGTAATTATTGAAGAAATAAATATGTATTTAGATACTCCTATGATACATATTGAAGAATTATGGAAAGAAGTTCTTTATGGAAATCAACCAGCTGGCTGGCCTGTAGCTGGAACCAAAGAAAATGTAATGAAGATAAAAAAAGAGCAGATTTCAAACTACAGAAAAAAACAATATGTGGCTTCAAATACTATAGTTTGTGTTTCTGGAAAAGTAAATTTCAAAGTAATAAATAAAATTAAGAAATATTTCTCTGAAATCAAAACTACCAAGCCTGATCAAAAACAATCGGTTGTTGAAAATCAAATAGAACCAGCCTGTCTCTTATATTCAAAAAAGAGTGACCAAACTCATTTAGCTTTAGGGGTAAGAGGTTATAATCTTTTTCATCCTCAAAAATACACACAAGAAGTTTTAGGCACAATTTTGGGAGGAATGATGAGCTCTCGATTATTTGTTGAAATTAGAGAAAAATTGGGCATAGCCTATTATATTAAGACTAATATTGACAGCGATCCTGATACAGGATTTTTAGTTACTCAGGCCGGGGTAGACAATAAAAATATTGAGAAAGCTATTTTAACTATCTTAAAAGAATATAAAAGAATTTCTCAAAAGAAAGTTCCTAAAGATGAGCTCAAAAAAGCTAAAGATTATATAAAAGGAAAGACTGCTCTTTTATTAGAATCTTCCGATATTTTAGCTTCTTTTTATGCTGGTCAGGAACTTTTAGAAAAGAAAATTTTAACTCTGGAAGAAGTTTTTAAAAAAATTGACAAAGTTTCTGCTAATGATATTTTGAAAGTGGCAAAAGATATTTTTCAACCTAAAAAATTAAACTTATCTTTGATCGGTCCATTTAAAAATAAAGAAAGATTTCAAAAGTTATTAAAGCTGTAAAATGGATAACAAAAAAACATTAGATATTTCTTGGGAAACAATTTTAAAGATTGCTATTACTTTACTTTGTTTTTATATTCTTTATTTAATAAAAGATATTTTAATTTTAGTTATTTTTGCTTTAATCATTTCAGTTTTATTTAATCCAGCAATTAATTTTTTACAAAAATATCGTTTGTCTCGAGTTCTTTCTGTTACTCTTGTTTATGTTGTTATTTTTGGGATTTTAGGACTGGTTATTTATTGGACAGCTCCGATTTTTGTTTCGGAAATTCAGCGGTTTTCTCAGCTTTTTCCTCAATACTTTGAAAAAATTGCTCCACCATTAAAAGGATTAGGAATCGAGGCCTTTGAAAGCATGGAAAGTTTAACTACTGCTTTTCAAGGATGGTTGATTAAAGCTTCATCTAATATTTTTTCTGCAATAGGAGCTATTTTTGGAGGCATTACCTCTACCCTTACTATTTTCGCTATTGCACTTTTTCTATCTCTAGAAGAGAAAGGAGTTGAAAAAGCGGTACTTCTTCTTTCTCCTAAAAAATACGAATCTTCTATTTTAACACTCTGGAAAAGAAGTCAGGAAAAAGTAGCCGGTTGGTTTGGAGCAAGAGTTTTATGTTGTATTTTTATTGGATTAGCCTCTTATCTTGTTCTTCGACTTTTTAATATAGATTATGCTTTTGGTTTATCTTTATTCGCAGGAATAATGGATATTATTCCGGTTTTAGGACCGATTTTAGCTGGAATTCTTATTGTAAGTTTAGCCGGTCTAGACTCCTGGCTGAAAGCATTATTTGTCTTAATCGCTTTTATTTTAATTCAACAAATTGAAGGTAATATTTTAACTCCAATTTTAACTAAAAAATTTGTTGGCTTGCCGGCTGTCTTAGTTTTAATTGCTTTGTTAGTAGGAGCGAAATTATGGGGTGTTTTAGGAGCAATTTTAGCTATTCCAATAGCCGGAATTTTATTTGAATTTTTAAGAGATTTTTTAAACAAAAAGAAAGAAGAAGAAACAGTAATTCTTTGATAATAGATATATTGAACAAAAAATAGGCTTTAAATTAAGATAAATTTTTGCTAAAATTAAAAGAGGTTAAGCCTCTTTTTAAATTATGACAGCACAAAATAAAAAATTTTATATTACCAGCAGTATTGCTTATACTAATTCATTTCCTCATTTGGGGTTTGCATTAGAAATTATTCAAGCAGACGTTCTGGCTCGGTATCATCGAATTTTAGGCAACGATGTTTTTTTCTTAACTGGCACGGACGAACACGGACAAAAAGTAGTTAAATCGGCCGAAAAGGTTGGTAAAACTCCGCGGGAATTTTGTAATAAGATTTCAGCAAGGTTTAGGGCTCTTAAAAAAATTTTAAATTTGTCCAACGATGATTTTATTCGAACTACTGAGAAAAAAAGACATTGGTCCGTAGTCCAAAAAGTTTGGCTAAGATTAGAAAAGAATAATGATATTTACAAAAAGAAATATAAGGGATTATATTGTTCAGGATGTGAGGCTTTTATTACGAAAAAAGATTTAAAAAATGGAAAATGCGTTATTCATCAAACTAAACCTCAAGCAGTTGAAGAAGAAAATTATTTTTTTAAACTTTCTAAGTATTCAAAAAAAATTGAGAAAATAATTAAAAATAACAAAATTAAAATAATTCCTCAGACTCGCAAGAATGAAATGCTGAGCTTTCTGAAAATGGGGTTGGAAGATATTAGCTTTTCCCGTTCCAGAAAATATTTAAAATGGGGTATCCCTGTGCCAGGAGATAATACTCAGACTATCTATGTCTGGGGAGATGCCCTAGTAAATTATCTTTCTGCTTTAGGATATACGGAAAATAATAAGAAATTTCAGAAATTTTGGCCGGTTGATGTCCATTGTATAGGTAAAGATATCCAAAAGTTTCATTGTTTAATTTGGCCAGGAATGCTTCTTTCTTTGAAGTTACCCCTTCCAAAGGTTATTTTTATTCATGGTTTTATTACTGTTGAGGGGCAAAAAATGTCAAAAAGTTTGGGAAATGTTATTGACCCTTTTGGATTAGTTGAAAAATATGGAACAGATACTGTTAGATATTTTCTTTTAAGAGAAATTCCGTCTAGTGAGGATGGAGATTTTACTTATCAAAAATTTGAAGAACGTTATAATGCTGACTTAGCTAATGGTTTAGGGAACTTTACTGCTCGAGTAATAACAATGGCAAGGAGTATAAACTCTAAATCTCAATATTCAGTATTTAATCAAGTCTCAAGTCCAAATATTCAAAAGATGATTAAAAATGCTTGGAAAAATTATAGAAAAGCCTTAGATGAATTTGAGTTTAACGAAGCTTTAATTTCAATTTGGGAATTAATTAGTTTTTGTGACCGTTATATTGAAAAAGAAAAACCTTGGGAAAAATCCAAAAAACAATTATCAATTATCAATAATTTATTATTCGCTTTAAAAAATATTGCTGAAATGCTGAAGCCATTTTTACCCGAGACGTCAGAAAAAATATTAAAACAACTAAATACAAGAAAAGGTGGAGTTTTATTTCCTCGAATTTAACTTATGTTAATTGATACTCATAGTCATTTAAATTTTACTGCTTTTAAAGAAGATTTTGACAAAGTAATTAAAAATTGTTTGGAAAATAATGTTTGGATGATAAACGTTGGTTCGCAATATACAACTAGTAAAAAGGCGGTAGAGATTGCCGAGAGATATGAAAAGGGAATTTATGCTGCTGTCGGTATTCATCCTATCCACCTGTCAGCAGGAATTTTTAAAACAAAAATAAATAAAGAAGAAATAGAATTTCAAACCAGAGAAGAAGAATTTGATGAAGAAAAATACAAGAGCTTAGCTAAATCTAAAAAGGTAAAAGCTATTGGTGAAATTGGTTTAGATTACTATTACCGACCGAAAACAAAGAAAAAATTAGAACTTTTTAAAGAAAAACAAAAAGAAAGTTTTTTAAAGCAGTTGAAATTAGCAAAAGAATTAAACCTTCCAATAATCTTTCATTGCCGAATGGCTCATCAAGACCTTTTAGAAATTTTACAAAGACCTGCTTTCTCTAATCTAAAAGGAGTAATTCACTGTTTTACCGGAAACTTTGAGCAGGCAGAAAAGTATTTGAAAATGGGTTTTTATCTCGGATTTAACGGAATAATTTTCAAAAAAATTGAGGGAATTGACTTTATGGAAATAATCAAGAAAACTCCTTTAGATAAAATTTTGATTGAAACTGACTGTCCCTATTTAACTCCGCCTCAAATTAAAGGTAGAAATGAACCTTTATATGTGAAATATGTTGCTGAAAAAATTGCTCAAATTAAAAATATGAGTTATGAAGAAATAGCTGAAATTACTACTAAAAATGCTAAAAAACTATTCGCCATCTAAAAATATGGAATATAATCCGCAAAAAATAGAGAAAAAATGGCAAAAACAATGGGATAAGTTGAAATTATTTAGAGCTTTGGATAAATCCAAAAAACCAAAGTTTTATTGCTTGGATATGTTTCCTTATCCTTCAGCAGAAGGGATTCATGTTGGTCATTTAAGAGGCTATACTTTTTCTGATTTAATTACCAAAAAGAAAATAATGGAAGGATTTAATTGTCTTCATCCTATGGGCTGGGATGCTTTTGGTTTACCAGCAGAAAATTTTGCTATTAAGACTGGTATTCATCCAGCTATTTCTACTAAAAAAGCAATTACTAATATTAAAAAACAGCTTATTTCTGCCGGTTTTGGTTATGATTGGGAAAGAGAAATTTGTTCTGCGGAACCGGAATATTATAAATGGACTCAATGGATGTTTTTACAATTTTATAATGCAGGTTTAGCTTATCAAAAAGAAGCGGCTGTAAATTTTTGTCCTTCCTGTAAAACTGTTTTAGCCAACGAACAGGTAATTGACGGGAAATGCGAAAGATGTGGCAGTTTAGTTGAAAGAAGATATTTAAAACAATGGTTTTTAAGAATTACTAATTATGCTGAAAGATTATTGAACGATTTAGATGAAGTTAATTGGCCCGAAAAAATTAAAACAATGCAGAGAAACTGGATTGGTCGATCGGCAGGAACAACTATTAAGTTTAAAATTCAGGATTCGTCTTTGGAAATTCCTGTATTCACAACACGGGCGGATACGTTGTTTGGTTGTACTTATATGGTGATTGCACCAGAACATCCTATTTTACAAAATTTTAAGCTTCAAATTTCCAATTTCAAAGAAGTTCAAAAATATATTGAAAAGTCAAAAAAGAAAACAGAAATTGAAAGATTATCAAGAGACAAAGAAAAAACAGGAATAGAATTAAAGGATATAACAGCAATTAATCCGATTAATAATAAAGAAGTGCCAATTTTTATTGGCGACTATGTATTAATGGAATATGGTACAGGTGCTATTATGGCTGTTCCTGCTCACGATCAAAGAGATTTTGTTTTTGCTAAAAATCAGGGCTTGCCGATTCTTGAAGTTATTAAATCAATTAATGGAAAGTCATCAATCGAGAAAGAAGCTTTTGAAGAAGATGGTATTTTAACTAATTCCGGACCTTTTTCAGAATTAAGTTCTGCTGAAGCAAGAGAAGAAATAATAAAATATTTAAAGAAACGAGAACTCGGGAGAAAAGAAGTTTGCTATAAATTAAAAGATTGGTTGATTTCCAGACAACGTTATTGGGGATCTCCTATTCCAATAATTTATTGTTCAAAATGCGGGAAAGTGCCGGTTCCAATAAAAGATTTACCAGTACAGCTTCCAAAAATCAAGAATTTTAAACCAACTGGTGAAGGAAAAAGTCCTTTAGCTAAATCAATAAAATTTATTGAAGTTAAATGTCCTAAATGCGGTTCTCCGGCAAAAAGAGAAACTGATACTTTAGATACTTTTGTTTGTTCTTCTTGGTATTTTTTAAGATATGCTGATTCTAAAAATAGAAAAGAACCCTTTAATAAACTTAGGATTAAAAATTGGCTGCCGGTTGATTTATATATTGGAGGAGCCGAACACGCTACTTTACATCTTTTGTATGCTCGTTTTTTTACTAAATTTCTTTTTGACAAAAAATTAATTTCTTTTAATGAACCGTTTTCGAAATTATTTAATCAAGGTATAATTTATAGGCACGGGACAAAAATGTCTAAATCTAAAGGTAATGTAGTTACTCCTGATTATATAATTCAAAAATTCGGAGCTGATACTATGCGACTCTATGAACTTTTTATGGGGCCTGCTGATCAGGCTACCGAATGGTCAGATGAAGGAGTAATTGGTTGTTGTAGGCTTCTAAACAAAGTGTGGACTTTACAAAATAAAGTGGATTATAAATTAGGAATTAAGAATTATAAATTAGAAAAACTATTACATAAGACGATTAAGAAAGTTACAGAAGATATTAAAAGCTTCAAATTCAATACCGCTGTTTCAGCTTTGATGATTTTAGTTAATGAGATGGAAAAACAAGAAAAATTATCAGTTATCAACTATCAATTATTAATTATTCTTCTATCTCCGATGACTCCTCATATCGTAGAGGAAATTTGGCAGAAATTAGGTAACAAAAAAAGCGTTTTTTCACAACCTTGGCCGAAATATGACCCGAAACTGATTGAAGAAGAAATGACGATTTTAGTTATTCAAGTTAATGGTAAAGTAAGAGATAAAGTTGAAGTTCAGATTGATATCTCCAAAAATGAAGCTGAGAAACTTGCAATTTCCCGAGAAAAAGTTAAAAATTGGATAGAGGATAAAAAAATAAAGAAAATTATCTTTGTCCCCAGAAAACTTATAAATATAGTAATATAATTTTATGTGTGGAATTATAGGTTATATCGGCAAAAAGCCAGCTTTTCCAGTTTTACTTTCAGGATTAAAAAGATTAGAGTATCGGGGCTATGACAGCTTCGGTTTTTCTATTTTGAATAAAAATGAGCCGTTTTTATTTAAAAAAGTTGGAAAAATTTCTGAATTTGAACAAAATTTCCCAAATCCTTCAGGAGAAATTGGTATTGCTCATACAAGGTGGGCTACTACTGGTGAAGTTACCGAAGCTAATTCCCATCCTCATTTTGATTGCCAGAAAAACATTTTTTTAGTTCATAATGGCATTATTGAAAATTATCAGGAATTAAAAGATAAGTTAATTAAAGAAGGCCATAAATTTACTTCTGAAACTGACAGCGAGGTTTTATGTCATTTGATTGAAAAATATTTTCGAGATAACTTAGAAGAAGCAGTCAGAAAAGCTCTGAGAGAAGTAAGGGGGACTTACGGTATAGCAGTAATTTCAAAAAAAGACCCACAAAAAATTGTTGCTGCTCGCTTTTCCTCACCTTTAATTTTGGGAATAAATAAAGATGAATTTTTAGTTGCTTCTGATCCGGCTGCTATTATTACTCATACTAGACAAATTATAAATTTAGATGATAACGAAATCGCTGTTTTAAAACCCGATGATTTTTTTATTTTGAAAGAAAAGCCATTAGAAACCATTGAATGGAAAATAGAAGAGGCAGAAAAAGGAGGCTATGCCCATTTTATGTTAAAAGAAATAATGGAAGAGCCAGAAGCTATTGAAAATGCTATCAGAGGCAGATTAATGATTAAAGAGGGTTCGGTAAGATTGGGCGGATTAGATGAAATTCAGGAGAGATTAAGGAAAATTAACAAATTAATTTTAATAGCTTGTGGAACAGCTAGCTATGCTGCTAAAGTTGGAAAATATATGTTGGAAGAATATGTCGGTATTTCTACCGAAGCCGACATAAGCTCAGAATTTCGTTATCGAAAGCCAGTAATTAATAAAAACACTGCGACCATTTTTGTTTCTCAGTCTGGAGAAACGGCTGATACATTAGCTGCCTTAAGAGAAATGAAAAAGAAAGGTATTCTGACTATAGGTATTACTAATGTTGTTGGTTCTAGTCAGGCCAGAGAAACTGACGCCGGAATTTATACACGGTCAGGACCGGAAATTGCGGTTGCTTCTTCTAAAGCATTCTTGGGACAATTGACAATCTTAGCCATGGTAACTTTATATTTAGGGAGGCAAAGAGAAATGGCTTTAGTAATGGGCAAGAGAATTGTTTCTGAACTTTCCAATCTTCCAAATTTAGCCAGAGAAGTTTTAAAGTTAGCTCCGGAAATTGAAAAAATAGCTAAAAAATATAAAGATTTTAAGAATTTCTGCTTTATTGGCAGAAAGTATAATTATCCTATTGCTTTAGAAGGAGCTTTAAAATTGAAAGAAATTTCTTATCTTCATGCCGAAGGACTGGAAGGAGGGGAATTAAAACATGGCCATATAGCCTTAATTGATGAAAATTTTCCTACTATTGCTATTTGTCCTTCAGATTCAGTTTATGAAAAAATGATTTCCAGTATTGATGAAATAAAAACTAGAAAAGGACCAATTATTGCCATAGCTACCGAAGGCAACGAGGAAATCAAAAAGATGGTTGATGATGTAATTTATATTCCCAAAACCTTGGAAATGCTGACGCCTATTTTATCTGTTATTCCTTTACATCTTTTTGCTTATTATTTAGCTGCTTCGCTTGACCGTGATATTGATAAACCAAGAAATTTAGCAAAATCAGTAACTGTAGAATAAAAATATGAAAAAAGATTATTCCATTTTAATAGGAGGTCAGGCAGGACAAGGTTCAAGAAGAGCAGGCTTAATTATTGCAAAACTCTTCAACCAATTGGGATATAGAATTTTTATTTATGATGATTATCAATCTCTAATTAAAGGAGGTCATAATTTTTCTAAGATTAGAGTTTCGGAAAAGCAAGTTTTATCTCAGAGACTTAAGATAGATTTTCTTTTGGCTTTGGATAAAAAAACCATAGAGAAACATAAAAACGATTTAGCAGATAATGGAATAATTATTTACAATAGTGATAAAATTAAAGAAAAACAAGGAATTGGAGTACCTATTGAAACTACTGTAAGAGAGTTGGGGGGAATTTCTATTATGGCAAATACAGCTTTGATTTCCGCTTTTGCTAAAATTATTGGTGTGGAGAGGAAAATTCTTGAGAAAGTTTTAAAAAAAGAAATTAAAAAAGGAATAGATTTAAACTTAAAAATAGCAAGAAAAACTTATAACGAAACCAAGAATTTAATAAAGATTGATAAAGTTGAAAAACAGATATTACCTCTTTTAAGCGGAAATGAAGCAATATCTTTGGGGATGATAAAAGCAGATTTGGATTTATATATTGCCTATCCTATGACTCCGGCAACGGGTATTTTACATTATTTAGTTTCTCATCAGAAGTATTTTAATATTAGCGCCTGTCAGTTTGAAAACGAAATATCAGTTATAAATACAGCTATCGGGGGAGCGTTTGCCGGAGCCAGAACAGCGGTTGGAACTTCAGGGGGCGGTTTTGCCTTAATGGTTGAAGCATTAAGTTTAGCTGCTCAGAGCGAAACGCCAATTTTAATTATAGAAAGTCAGAGAATGTCTCCGGCTTCCGGTGTTCCCACCTGCACCGCTCAGTCAGATTTACTTTTTACATTAACTGCAGGTCATGGCGATTTCTTAAGATTTGTAATAGCTCCGGGAGACGCTGAGCAATCTTTTTTCTGGGCAGGTAAAGCTCTAAATCTTTGTTGGAAATATCAAACCCCATCAATTCTATTAGTTGATAAAGAGATTTCAGAAAGTACATTTTCTTTTAACAAGAATTTATTAGAAAATATAAAATACGAAAAGCCTTTATTATGGCATAAGGAAAAAGAATATAAAAGATATAGAATTACTAAAAATGGTATTTCGCCTTTGGCTTTTCCCGGTCAGAAAAATATAGTTTCAAAAGCAAACAGTTATGAACATGATGAATTCGGGATTACTGTGGATGATGAAAAAGCAGTAGAAAAAATGCAGTTAAAAAGATTAAGAAAGTTTCAAAGTATGAGAGAAGAAGTTGAAAAATTAAAAGCAGTTGAAGTTTACGGTAACAAGACTTCGGAAAAAGCGATTGTTGCTTGGGGTTCAACTATTGGTCCGGTTAAAGAAATAGTAGAGGAATTAAACATTAAGTTAATTCAACCTATAATTGTTGAACCTTTTCCGGAAAAACAAATGAAGAAAGCCCTGAAAGGAGTAAAAAAATTAATTTCCGTAGAACTGAATGCTTTAGGGCAAATGGAAAAAGTCCTGAACTGTTATGGAATAAAACCAAACGAGAGGATTTTGAAATATAACGGCAGACCGTTTTTACCGGAAGAATTAAGAGAAAAAATAAGTAAAATCTTATGAAAAAGAATAATACAGGACTAAACACATATTGTGAAAATACTTGGTGTCCTGGTTGCGGAAACTTTGGAATTTTACAAGCTTTTAAACAAGCTATTATTTCTTTAGAGAAGAAAGGAATGCCCAGAGAAAATGTTGTTGTTGTATCTGGTATTGGCTGTAATAGTAAAATCACTGATTATTTAAATTTAAATAGTTTTACTTCTCTTCATGGGAGACCAATTACTTCGGCACAGGGTATAAAATTAGCCAATATTAACCTAAAAGTTATTGTTTTTTCAGGAGACGGTGGCTCTTATAATGAGGGAATTTCTCACCTTATTCATGCTGCAAAAAGAAATAATGATATTACTGTTTTAGTTAGCGATAACAGAAATTTTGCTTTGACTACCGGTCAATTTACAGCTACTAGTCCAAAGGGGTTTAAAGGAGTATCAAGTCCTGAGGGGAATATTGAAACACCATTTAATCCCTTGGAAATAATATTATCTTCAAAAGCTACTTTTATAGCTAGAGGCTATTCCGCTAAAATAGAACACCTTGAAAATTTAATCATAGAGGGAATAAAACATAAAGGTTTTTCTTTTATAGAGATTCTTCAGCCCTGCGTTTCATTTTTCAATAATTATCAATTTTATCAGGAACGAGTTTATGAATTAAAGAAGCACGATTTTACTTCTTTAAAAGAAGCTCAAGAAAAAATTAAGGAATGGGATTATATTGATGAAACAAAAAAAATTCCAATTGGAATTTTTTATAAAATAAAAAAACCGACTTACGAAGAAGCGGTACTTAATAGACTTAATTTATCAAAAAAAGAAAAACAAGTAAACTTGAAGAAGGCTCTAAACGATCATTTATAATTTTTCAATATTAGCTCCAAGATTTCTTAACTTTTCCTCAATCTTTTCATGCCCTCTTTCAATTTGAGAAATATTTTCAATTAAGGTTTTTTCTTTTGCAATTAATCCAGCTAAAATTAAGGCAGCTCCCGATCTAATATCGGTAGTTTCTATTTTATTTCCGGTAAGTTCTTGTTTTCCAAAAACTAAAGCTCGGTGAGGGTCGGTAATTTCAATATCTGCTCCCATTTTTCTTAGTTCGTGTAAATGTTGAAAACGATTTTCGTAAAGAGGATCGTGGATTAAGCTTTTTCCTTGAGCTTGGGTTAATAAAACTGAAGTTTGAGGTTGTAAATCAGTAGGGAAACCAGGATATGGTAAAACCTGGATTTTTGTAGGTTTAAATATGTTTGATTTCTTTACTAAAATTTCATTTTCACCAATTTCAAAATTTACTCCTATATCTTTCATTTTTTCCAAAAACATTGTTAAATATTCAGGATTTACATTTTTAATTTTTCCTTCTCCTTCAGTTATTGCCAGAGCAATTAAAAAAATTCCAGCTTCTAAAGGATCGGGACAAATTGAAAATTCAGCTCCGGATAATTTTTCTTTTCCTTCGATCTCAATAGTATGAGTTCCAACACCTTCAATTTTTGCTCCCATTCTTTGTAAAAATTTTCCTAGATCTTGAACTTGAGGCTCAGCTGCTGCAATTTCAATTTTTGTTTTTCCTTTAGATAAAACAGCCAACATCATTGCATTTTCGGTAGCCGTAACCGAAAATTCTTTTAGAACAATTTTTTTAGTTTCTAGATTTTCCGGAGCTTCAAAATAATAAAATCCTTCTTTTTCTTCAATTTTTACTCCGAAATCTTTTAAAGCTTCTAAATGAGTTGAAATTGGCCTTAATCCAATTTTATCTCCACCAGGATGAGGAACTTTAAATTTTTTAAATCTTGATAAAAAAGGACCGAGCAATAAAACAGAAACTCTCATTTTTTCAAATAATTCATAAGGAATTTTCTCTGGATTGATATTAGCCGGATTTATTTTAATTTTTCTTTTTCCAATCCATTCAATTTCTACTCCTATTTCTTTTAAGATTTCAATCTGGTTCAAAACATCGGTAACCAATGGTAGATTATCAATAATTGATTGTTCTTCGGTTAATAAAGAAGCTGCCAAAATTGCGCCGGCAGCATTTTTATATCCTGAAATTTCTACTTCTCCCGAAAGAGGAATTCCACCTTGAATTAGAAATTGGTTTGCCATATTTGCTGATTTACTTTACAATAAAAAATGAGATATGTCAAAAAAGATTAAAAAAATTGTCTGTTTGGGCGGAGGAACAGGCGTTTCAGTGGTTTTATCTGGATTTAAAAAATATCCTTTAGATTTAACTGCTATAGTTACTATGTTTGATAGCGGAGGCTCAAGCGGGAAGTTAAGAAGAGAACTTGGTATTTTACCTTTAGGAGATGTTAGACAATGTTTGGTTACTTTATCTAATGAGAAAAACTTAACACCTTTTTTTTATTACAGGTTCGGCAAAGGTGGGTTGATAGGACATAATTTTGGCAATCTTTTAATTGCAGCAGCAATAGGAATTACTGGTACAATAGATAAGGCCATAGATAAAATAGCTAAAATTTTAAAGCTTACCGGCAAAATAGTTCCAGTAACTTTAGAAAAAGCAGATATTGTAGCTGTATTAAAAAATAATAAAAAAATAAAAGAAGAAGAAGAAATTATAAATTGTTCTTATTTATCCAAAATTGGTGTTAAAAAATTATTTTTAAAGCCTGATGTTAAACCCAATCCTAAAGCAATTTCAGCAATAAAAAAGGCAGATTTAATTATTATTGCTCCAGGAAAATTTTATACCAGTATTCTACCTAATTTTTTAGTTAAAGACGTTTCAAAAGCTATTCAGAAATCTCGAGCTAAAAAAGTTTTTGTTTGTAATTTAATGACCCAGATAGGGAATACCGACGGTTTTAAAGTAGAAGATTTCCTAATAATTTTAGAAAAATATTTAGGTAAAAATATTATTGATTATGTTATTTTTAACACAGGTAAATTATTAAAAAAGCAAATTGAAGAAGTAAGAAAAGTTTTCCCTGGAGCAGATTTTATTAAATATGATGAAGCTTTATTAAAGAGGAAGAATTTCATCGGGCAAGATCTTATAGATCGCCAGATTCATAAGTTAAATCCTGTTGACACGCTTGTTAAAAAAGCCAATAAAAGAACAATGATTCTTCACCAGTCAAACAAATTAGCAAAAATAATTCTAAACCTATGCAAGTAATAGTTTTAGCAGCGGGTCAATCCTCAAGATTTTGGCCCTTAAATTTAAAACATAAATCTCTTTTGAAAATAATGGGAAAACCTTTGATTTGGTATACTATTGAGAGTTTTAAAAAAGTCGGTGTTAAAGATGTTATTATTGTTCAGGGACCTCAAAAAGATATTGAGCAAGAGTTAAAAAACTATGATTTAGGAGTTGATATTAAATATGTTGTTCAGCCCGAAGCAAAAGGAATGGGAGATGCTCTTTTTCAGACCAAGGATCTTTTGCCAGAGCAATTTTTTGTTTTGAATGCTGAAAGATTTGATTGCGGAAATTATATTAAATTAATTTTAGAAAAACAAAAATTATCAGGAGCTAAACTTATCTTACTAGGGGCAAAAACCGACAACCCTCAATTTTATGGGATTTTAGATTTGGAAAAAGATAGGGCTAAAAATATAATTGAAAAACCAGAAAAAGGGAAGGAACCATCAGAAATAAAAGCAATAGGAATATATTTTTTACCGAAAGAATTTTTAGATTATTATCAAAAAGCTCCCGAACATATGTATGCTTTTGAATATGCTCTCTCTTTATATATGAAAGAAAAAGAAGTAAGAGTGGTAATAACTGAGAAGGAGCCTGCTTCTTTAAAATATCCTTGGGATTTATTAAAAGTAAATAAGGAATTGATGGATAAATATCTAAGGCCAAAAATTGAAAAATCAGCTAAGATTTCCAAAAATGTAACCATTGAAGGAAAAGTTAATATTGGTAAAAACACTAAAATCTTTGAAGGAGTAGTAGTCAAGGGACCTTGTTATATTGGTGATGATTGTGTTGTTGGGAATAATAGTTTGATTAGAGAATATACTAATTTAGAAAATAATTGTTTAATTGGTGCTTTGGCCGAAGTTACTCGTTCTATTTTTCAAGAAAATGTTCATACCCATTCAGGTTATTTTGGCGACTCAATTTTTAGTAAAGGTTGTAGAATAGGAGCAGGAACAATAACTGCTAATGTCAGAATTGACAGGGGTGAGGTAAAATCAATTATCAAAGGAGAAAAAATTGGTACTGGTACTGGTTTTTTAGGCGTGATTATGGGAGAGAATTCAAAAACCGGAATTAATTGTTCTCTAATGCCAGGTATTTTAATCGGTCCTAATTGTTTAATTGGTCCAGGCTCAATTGTTTTTAAAAATGTTGAAAGTACATCAGAAAAACTTTAAAAAAACAGTTAAGATAGTTATAGAATCGATTAAGCAAGGAAAAGTTATAATTTGTCCTACTGATACAATTTACGGATTGATATGCGATGCAACAAATAAAAAAGCGGTTGAGAAAAATTTTAAAATTAAAAAGCGAAGCATTAAGAAACCTATTCCTGTTTTTGTAAAAGATATAAAAATGGCAAAAAAAATAGCCAAAATTGATAAAAAACAGGAAAAATTTCTGAAATTAGTTTGGCCTGGGAAAGTAACGGTTATTTTAGAAAGAAAGAAGACTAAGATTAAATTATATGGAGTTGAGAAAAAAACTATTGCTCTCAGAATTCCTGATTTTAAGCTAATTAATTTTTTATTAGAAGAATTAAATAAGCCATTAGTTGGGACTTCAGCAAATATTTCCGGGAAACCTTCTTCTGGTATTTTTGGAAAAGTTTTACAACAATTTAAAGAAAGTAAACATCAGCCAGATTTAATAGTGAACGCTGGGAGATTGTCTGAGAAAGCTTCAATGGTTATTGACTTAACAATTCTTCCACCAAAAATTTTAAGAATATGATAATTCTTGCTATTGAAACTTCATGCGATGATACTTGTATTGCAATTATTAAGACAAAAGGAAAACAAAACCCACAATTTGAAATTCTTTCTAATATTATTTTCTCGCAGGTAAAGCTTCATGCAAAATATGGAGGGGTTTATCCTACTATAGCGAAAAGAGAGCATCAGAAAAATTTGCCGTTAGCATTTAAAAAAGCTTTGACTAAAGCTAAAAATTCTCAGATTGATTTGATTGCCGTAACTGTAGGACCTGGATTAGAACCTTGTTTATGGCAAGGCATAAACTTTGCTAAAGATTTAGCAAAAAGATTTGATCTTCCAATTATTCCGGTTAATCATATTGAAGCTCACATACTTGCGAATTTTATTTATTTTAATTTTCAAGAAATTTTTCCAGCGATGTGTTTAGTAGTAAGCGGCGGTCATACCGGTTTAATTTTAATGAAAAATATCGGTAAGTATAAATTGATTGGCGAAACAAGAGATGATGCTGCAGGTGAATGTTTTGATAAAGTAGCTAGAATCTTGGGGTTAGGTTATCCAGGTGGCCCTAAAATTGCAGTAAAGGCTGCAGAATATGAAATATTAAATACAGAATATAAAATTAATCTTCCTAGACCGATGATTTATCAAAAAAACTGTGATTTTAGCTTTTCTGGATTAAAAACGGCAGTTTTGTATGATTTTAAAAAACATTCCTTGAAAGATAGAAAATCAAAAGTTTATATTAAAGAAATGTGTTTTGAAACTCAACAGGCGATAATCGATGTTTTAATTAAAAAAACAATAAAAGCAGCTAAAGATTATAAAGTAAAATCAGTAATACTTGGTGGTGGTGTTTCTGCCAATACTGAATTAAAAAAGCAGTTTGAAAAAAGAGTGAAAAAAGACTGTGTTACTCTCGTAGCTCCTCCGTCGCATATTAAATTTCATGTTCCAGATTCTAAATTTTGTACCGACAATGCAGTAATGGTAGGAATAACTGCCTTTTATCATAAAAATAAAGCAACATTTAATTTAGAAAAAATTAATGCTGATGCTAATTTGAAAATATGATTTCAAAAAGTCAAAAATATGTAATTGGAATTGATACTGGTGGAACAAAAACTGTAGCTGCTTTGGCCAACTTAAAAGGAAAAATTTTAGTTAAAGCCGAAACTAAATCATCCAATCCTAATAAAATAGGTATAGCAGCAGCAGCTAGGGAAATTAGTTCCGCAATTTTAAGAGTAAATAAAAATTTTAGAAAAGCAAAAATTATTTCAATTTATATTGCTTTAGCTGGGGGAGCTCAAAGAAATCCATTAATAAAAAAACAAATAAAAAATGTTCTGAAAAAAAATCTTGAACTTCTATTTATTTTTAGAGAAAAATTAATAATAGAAGGAGATGAAAAGGCTGAATTTCGTGCAGGAACTAATAAAAAAGATGGAATTCTTATTATTTCTGGAACAGGTTCTCTTAGTTATGGCTGGAATCAAAAGAAAGAAGAAAAAACTCTTGGTTGGGACTATCTCTTAGGAGATAAGGGGAGTGGTTTTTGTATAGGACAAAGTGCTCTTAGGGCGGTTTGCTGTTCAATTGATGAAATGGGGCCAAAGACCCTACTTACTAATCTTATTTTTAAAAAATTAAAAATAAAAAATGAAGGGGATTTAATAAGAAAAATTTATCAACCAGAGGCAGTAAAAATTATTGCTTCAATATCACCTGTAGTAAATAAAGCAGCGGAAATGGGAGATAAAATTGCTAGAAATATTTTAACTGAGGCCGCTAAAGACTTAGCTTTAGCTGGAAATCAAAATATTAAAAAATTAAACTTGAAAAACAAAAAATTTCCATTAGTATTGGCAGGAGGAGTATTCAAATCAAAAATTGTTTTAGATATGGTAAAAAAAGAAATTAAAAAATTTGCTCCTAAAGTAGAATTTATTAAACTAAAACAAGAATCAGTAATTGGAGCAGTAAAATTAGCCATAGAGCAGATAAAAATCAATTAATATTTTTAAATATGCCTTTTTATCTTTCGCCCGTTCAGTTTCTTAATTATTTTTTGAGAAGAAAATCCACTCAGTTTTTTACCAGTATTGCTATCCGTTCTTTAGCTTTCGGAATGGTTTTAATTTTTGAGCCGATTTATCTATATCTTTATTTTGGAAAATCTCTTTCTCAAACCTTATTATTTTTTGCTGCAATCTATGGTCTTTATGGCTTATTAGCGGTTTATGGAGGAAAAATAATGGCTAAAATTAGCTTAAGACGTAGTATGCTTTTAAGCCATTTTTTCTTTTTTGGTTATTATTTATCTTTATTTTTTATTTATAATTCTCCTTTACTAATACCTTTATCCATAGTTTTGTGCGCAATAGGGATGACTCTTTTCTGGCCAGCTTTTCATACTGATTTTGTTCGTTTTTCGGAAAAAGGATATCAGGGCCAGATAGTAGGAAAAATGAATATTGCCTTTTCTATCCCGACTATTATTGCTCCAATTATTGGTGGTTTAATTTTAACCTCTGCTGATTATTCCGGTTTATTTATTGCGGTTTTAGTATTGCTTTTTGCTTCTTCTATTCCTCTTTTTCTTTCAAAAGAAGTTCACGTTATTTATAGTGATTCTTATCAAAAAGCCTGGAAGAGAATTTTTAAAAAAGAAAACAGAAAAACTAATTTAGCTTTTGCTGCTAGTGCTATGGAAGTAGGAATTAATAGTTATCTCTGGCCATTGTTTATGTTTATTTTAGCTATCAGCTATACTCAGATGGGAGGAATTACTACTTTTGCTTTAGGAATGACTGCTTTATTTACTTTATATATGGGCAAGATTTCTGATAAAATTATTAATCGAGTCTGGTTTTTAAATATTGGCTCTTTTCTAACTTCTATGGCTTGGATAATAAAATATTTTGTAGTAACTCCATTTGACGCTTTTTTAGCTCATGCTATTTACGGAATTTGTCGAACCTCATCCAGTATTCCTTTTCAAACTCTTTTTTATGAAAAAACATTTCTAAAGGGCGCAGAAGCAGATGAATTTATTGTTTATCGAGAAATAATTATAAATATTTCCAGATCTCTTTTCTTTATAATTTTGGCTGGAATATTCTTTGTCTTTCCAAAAATAAATATTTCTTTTATAATAGCAGCAGTAATGTCTTTAGGTTTTATGTTTTTAGGGATACCTCCAAAATTAAAATTTAAAAAAATATGGACATCAAAATAATAAAAAAAATTGATCCTAAAATAGCTAAGCTTATTAAGGACGAAGAAAAGCGCCAGGAAGACACTTTATGTTTAATTGCCTCGGAAAATTATCCTTCAAAAACAGTAAGAGAAGCTTTGAGTTCGGTTTTTGTTTTCAAGTATGCTGAAGGAAGACCTTATAAAAGATATTATGGGGGATTGGAAAATATTGATAAACTAGAAACATTAGTTGAGGATAGAGCAAGAAAAATTTTTGAGTTGAATTCTAAAAAATGGGCGGTTAATGTTCAGCCCTATTCAGGATCTCCAGCAAATTATGCTGTCTTGCGTGGACTTTTAGAACCAGGCGATAAAATTATGAGTTTAACTTTAGCTCATGGAGGGCATTTAAGCCATGGCGCACCGGTTTCTGTAGCCGGAAAAGACTTCAAAATCGTTAATTATTTTTTAGATAAAAACGGTTTTCTGAATTATAAAGAAATTGAAAAAATAGCTAAAAAAGAAAAACCAAAATTGATTATTGCAGGATTTTCGGCCTATCCAAGAAAAGTTGATTTTAGAAAGTTTGGGAAAATTGCTTCAAATATTAATGCCTATTTCTTGGCTGATATTGCTCATATTGCAGGTTTGATTGCTGGAAAATGTCATCCAAGTCCTTTTCCTTTTGCCGACGTTGTGACTACTACGACTCATAAAACTTTACGAGGACCAAGAGGAGCTATTATTATTTGTAGAAAAGAATTAGAAAAAAAGATTTTTTCAAAAGTTTTTCCAGGACTTCAAGGCGGTCCTCACGAACATACAATTTGCGCTATTGGTGTAACCCTAAAAGAAGCTCTAACCCCCAGATTTAAAAAATATGCTTGGCAAGTTATTAAAAATGCCAAAGTTTTAGCCATTGAACTTAAAAAATATAATTTTAATTTGATTTCTGGGGGAACCGACAATCATTTAATTTTAATTGATTTGACCAATAAAAATATTACAGGAGGAAAAGCACAAAATTTATTAGAAAAAGCCAATATAATTATTAACAAAAATACTGTTCCTTATGATATTCGCTCTCCTTTTGATCCTTCAGGAATTAGGTTAGGTACACCTGCTTTAACTAGCCGGGGAATGAAAGAAAAAGAAATGAAGAAAATTGCTTTTTTGATAAATGAGATTATTTTTAATTCTAAGTCTTTTTCCAAAGTTAAAAAAGAAGTTAAAAAACTTTGTCAAAAGTTTCCAATTCAGTGAAATTACTTAAAGGTACCGAGTTATCAAAAAAATTTTTAGTTCATCTCAAAAAAAAGCTTGGAAAATCTAAGCTAAAACTAAGATTAGCCGTGATTCAAATAGGTCGAAATTATATTTCTGAAGTCTTTATCGGCCAAAAGAAAAAAGTTGCTGAAAAAATTGGTATAGGTTTTAAGTTATATCAATTTGATAAAAAAATCGAAAAAGATCGACTTAAAAAGAAAATTAAAGAAATTATTAAAAATCCTCTTAATTCTGGGATAATTATTCAGCTTCCTTTGCCGAAACAATTCTTAGCCGATGACTTTTTAAATCTAATTCCTGAAGAAAAAGATGTTGATATTTTATCGGAAAAGAGTTTGGGAAAATTTTATCAAGGGAAATTAAAAATTTTACCGCCGATAGTTAAAGGTATTTTATCTCTTTTAAAGAATTATAAAATTAAACTAAAAGGCAAAAATGTTGTTATTATAGGGGCGGGGAGATTAATTGGTTTACCTTTAAATCTTCAACTTTTAAAAGAAAAAGCAACTCTTTTAGTTTTGAACGAATTTACTAAAAACATTTCTTTTTTTACAAATAAAGCCGATATTTTAATTTCGGGAGTTGGTAAGCCAAACTTAATAAAAAGTAATATGATAAAAAAAGGAGCAGTTGTAATTGACGCCGGAATAAGTCAAAGAAATGGAAAAGTGATCGGTGATGTTGATTTCAAAGAAGTTTCTAAAAAAGCAAGTTATATTACGCCTGTTCCGGGTGGTGTAGGACCGATGACTGTCGTTTCTTTACTTGAAAACTTAGTAGAATTAAACAAATCAAATGAATCTTGATTTTTATATTTTTCAACAAATAAATCAATTTGCCGGAGAATTTCTTTTTTTAGATGCTCTGGCAGTTTTTTTTGCAAAATACCTCGGTTATGTTTTAATTTTTTTTCTTATTTTGTTTCTTTTAAAAAATATTAAGAAATATTGGCGAATGGTAATTACGGCTTTTGGTGCGGCTATTTTCACTAGATTTTTTATTGCCAATATTATTCATTGGTTTTATTATTGGCCTCGTCCCTTTGTTAGAAATGAAGTTAATTTACTTTTACAACATGCTAACGTTTCTTCTTTTCCTTCCGGGCACGCTGTTTTTTATTTTGCATTATCTACTGTAGTCTATTTTTATAATAAAAAGGCTGGCATTCTATTTTTAATTGCCAGTTTTATAATTTCTTTTGCTCGAGTTTTCTGCGGTATTCACTGGCCCTCAGATATAATAGCAGGGGCTTTAATTGGGGTATTTTTTGGCTGGTTGATCTACACTCTTTCTAAGAAGTTTTTTAAATAGTGCCGCGGGTGGGACTCGAACCCACATGGGATTTCTCCCACAGAATTTTGAGTTCTGCACGTAAACCAATTCCGTCACCGCGGCTCATTTTCTTTTTATCAAATAATTACATTCTTTTCCAGAGCATTTTACTTGACCTCTTTTAGTTTCTACTAAGAGAGAATTACACTTCGGGCATTTTTCTCCGGTTGGTTTATCCCATAAAGCAAAATCGCATTTCGGAAAACGATTACAGCCGTAAAAGATTTTTCCTTTTTTGGTTCTTTTTTCTACAATGTCTCCTTCTTTACATTTAGGGCATTTTATTTTTAATTTGTTTTCTTCTAATGATTCGGTATATCTGCATTTTGGAAATCCGGAGCAGGCATAAAATTTTCCAAATTTGCCCAATCTAATTAATAAAGGAGCTCCGCATTTAGGACAAATTTTTTCAGTTGGTTTTTCAGTAAACTCTTTTTTAGAAATTTCTTGATATTTCCGTTCTAAGTTTTTTTCAAAGGGTTCATAAAATTCTTTAATCAAAGGAATCCATTTTTTTTCACCTTCGGAAATTCTATCTAAATTTTTTTCCATTTCAGCCGTGAAATTAATATCAACAATTTTTGGAAAATGGGAAACTAATAAATCATTTACAACTAATCCGATTTCAGTTGGCTGAAACCTTTTCTCTATATTTTTCTCGATATAATTTCTTTCTTGAATTGTTGATATTGTTGGTGCGTAAGTTGACGGCCGGCCAATACCAGCTTCTTCTAAAGTTTTAATCAGTGTAGCTTCGGTATATCTTGCCGCAGGTTTTGTAAAATGTTGAGAAGGGAGAAGTTCTAATAATTTTAAAACTTCATCTTTTTTTAAAAAAGGTAATTCGGCTTCTTCGAATTTAATTGGATAAATTTTTAAAAAGCCGTCAAACTTTAAGATTTGGCCAGTAGCTCTGAAAACGTAATTCTTAGCAGCAATATCTATTTTTGTTAAATCAAAAACGGCTTGAGCCATTTGAGAAGCAGTAAATCTTCGCCAGATTAAATCGTAAAGTTTTGATTGAGAAGCGTCTAGTTTTAGAGATTCTGGAACTTTATTTGGATAGCTTGGTCTGATTGCTTCGTGAGCTTCTTGTGCACCCTTGGCTTTCGTTTTATATTTTCTGAATTGATAATAATTTTTACCATAATTTTGAGTAATAAATTTTTTTGCAGATTCTAAAGCTAAATCCGAAAGGTTTAAAGAGTCAGTTCGATGATAGGTAATAAATCCTTTTTCATAGAGCTGTTGGGCAATTCTCATAGTGAATTTTGACGGGAAGTGAAATTTTTTCCATGATTCTTGCTGTAAAGTACTGGTGGTAAAGGGTGGCAAAGGATTTCTTTTCATTTCTTTTTTTTCAATATCAATTACTTTGTACTCTGTTTCTTCTAAATTTTTAATAATTTCATCTATTTCTTTTTTTGTTTTAATTCCCAATTTTGAAATAATTTTATCATCTTTTTTTATTAATAAAGCTTCAAATTTACTATTTTTGACCTTGAGGAGTGAAACGATGATTGTCCAGTATTCTTGTGGAATAAATTTTTGGATTTCTCTTTCTCGTTCTGCAACAAGGCGGACAGCTATTGACTGCACTCTCCCGGCCGATAAACCACGGGCTATTTTTTTCCATAAAAAAGGGGATAGCTTATAACCTACAATTCTATCTAGAACTCTTCTGGCCTGCTGAGCATCAACTAAATTAAGGTTAATTTTTCTTGGATTTTTGAGAGCTTCAGTAATAGCCGATTTAGTGATTTCGTGAAAAGCAATTCTTTGATAATGTTTTTTATTATTTAAATCAAAAATTTGAGTTAAGTGCCAGGCAATAGCTTCTCCTTCTCTATCCTCATCGGTAGCTAAAATAATCATTTCTGCTTTTTCTATTTCTTTTTTCAAAATATTTACATTTTTTCTTGCTTTGGTAGGAATGACATATTTAGGTTGGAAATCATTTTCAATATCTATTCCTAGTTCTCCCTTTGGTAAATCTCTAATATGGCCATAAGAAGAAAGAACTTTATATTCTGGGCCCAAGAAACGCCCGATAGTTTTTGATTTAGTTGGACTCTCAACTATGATTAATTGCATAGATATTTTCTCCTATGTTTTTTATTTTGTTATTTATTTCTAAGACAGCCAAGGTATTCATTACGATAGCTGCTGAAAGTTTTGTTTAAAATTTAATCTTAAAGATTTTAAGTTTAACTCTCTTAGAATGTCCTTTGCGTTTTCAACCAATTTTGCCCCATTTTTTATCAAATGATTACAGCCTTTTGAATTTAAACAATAAATTGAACCTGGCACGGCAAAAACTTTTCGATTTTGGAGAGAAGCAAAATTAGTGGTGATTAAAGCTCCGGATTTTTGTTTAGCTTCAATAACTAAAACTCCAAGAGAAAGTCCGGAGATTATTCTATTTCTTTGTGGAAAAGTAAATTTAGAGCCAGGAGTTCCTGGAGGATATTCAGAAATAAGACAACCGTTATTTTCTAAAATCTTTTTAGCTAAATTAATATTTTCTTTGGGATAAATACTTTTTTCGTCTAATCCTGTTCCTAAAACGGCAATTGTTCTCTTTTTTTTCTCAACAACTACTTGATGAGAAAATGTATCAATTCCAGGAGCTAATCCCGAAACAATTGTTAGTCCGGCCTCAGAGAGCTCACCGGCAATTTCTGAAGCTACTTGTTTCCCGTAAGCCGAAGCTATTCTGGTGCCGACAACAGCAAAACAATTTTCCTCCGACAAAATTATTCCTCTTACATATAATATCTCTGGAGGATTAGAGATATTTTTCAGAAGCTTGGGATAATCTTTATCTTTAATAGTTATTTTTTTAATTTGTTCTGAAACTCTTGACAAATTCATTTAGTTTAGTATAATATAATATATTTTCGTCTTGTGGTCTATCTGTGAGCAGCAATATCCAAGCAACCCCTCCTTTCGCTTGGATGCTTAAAATTAGAATTTAACAGGTTATCTTGCTTAAATTCTAATACTCGCAGGTAGGCCAGAGGATAAAAATCTCATTTATTAAATCTATTCATTGTTTTTTCTATTCCTTGCCTTAAGGTAAATTTAACAGCCTGGCAAGTTTTTTTAATAATTTCTTTTACAATTTTTTCCTCTTTTTTCGTAAATTTCTCTAAGACAAGTTTCTCGGTATTTCTAATTTTTAATTCATGATTTATAATTCCGATGCGAATTCTTACAAAATTCTTTGTCTTTAACTCATGGATTATTGATTCCACTCCTTTATGACCAGCTGCTCCACGGCTCTTAGAGATTCTAATCTTTTCCAGTGGAAGGTCAATATCGTCGTGAATCACCCAAAGATTTAGAAAAGGAACTTTGTATTTATTCATTAAGGATTTGACTGCTTTTCCAGAAAGATTCATAAAAGTTTTTGGTTTTGCCAGAACAATATCATCTTTCTTGGAAATATCTGCATAGCAATATTTATCAAATTCAAAATTAGGAAAATCATTTTCCTTTGCAAATTTATTTATTATTTGGAAACCTATGTTATGACGAGTTTCTTGATATTTTTTTCCTGGGTTACCTAAACCAATAATTAAAATCATTATTCTATTATACCTATTGATTCAAAAAGAAAAAATAGTATAATAATTACAATGAGTATAAAAAACTTTTTTGTCTCTATTTGGGAGATTTTTAAAATTGTTATAATTGCTTTATTGATAGTTATACCTATCCGTTATTTTTTATTTCAACCCTTCTTTGTCAAAGGGCAATCAATGATGCCTAATTTTGAAGACGGTAATTATTTAATTATTGATGAAATTTCTTATCGATTTAGAGCTCCACAAAGAGGAGAAGTAATAGTTTTTAAGTATCCCCAAAATCCTTCTCAACGTTATATTAAAAGAATTACTGCTCTTCCCGGAGAAACTATAAAAATTGAAGATGGCAAGATAACAATTCTAAACTTAAATGGAAGCCAATCTTTAAACGAAGCAGATTATCTTTCTTCTTCAACTTTTACCAACGGAGATGTTGAACTTTCTTTAGGCGAAAATGAATATTTTGTTTTAGGAGATAATCGATCTGCTTCGTCCGATTCCCGACGTTGGGGAACTTTGCCGGAAGAAAATATTATAGGTAGGGTGCTTTTTAGAGCTTGGCCATTTGTTGCTTTAGCAAAAATTACCGTACCAGATTATGAGTAAAAAGCCAAAATTTCAAAAACCAACCGGCATGCATGATATTTTACCAGAAGAACAGAAGTATTTCCAAAAGATTTATGAAGTTTGTGAAGACATTGCTAATTTTTATAGATTTCAGAAAATTGAAACTCCTATTTTAGAAGAAACAGAGCTTTTTTCAAAAGGAATTGGTTTATCTACAGATATTGTTGGAAAAGAAATGTTTAACCTCCGGACCAAAGGAGGAGATTATTTAAGTCTGAGACCGGAAGGAACTGCTCCAATAGTAAGGGCTTATATTGAAAATGGAATGCAGAATCTTCCATTACCGGTTAAACTTTGGTATTTTGGACCTTATTTTCGTTATGAAAAACCTCAAGCCGGCAGGTATCGCCAATTTTGGCAGTTCGGATTTGAAATTTTTGGCGAAGAAAGTCCAGTGATTGATGCTCAGATTATTCAGATTTTTTACAATATTTTAAAAGATTTAAAATTAAAAAACTTAATTATTGAAGTAAACAGTATTGGAGACAATCAATGTCGTCCTCATTATAAGAAACTTTTAATTAGTTATTTTAGATCAAGAGAATCAGGTCTTTGTACCGATTGTCGTCGCCGCTTAAGAGAGAATCCATTAAGAATTTTAGATTGTAAAGAAGAAAAGTGTCAGAAAATAGTGTCTCATGCTCCACAAATGATTGACTATCTTTGTCAAAGCTGTCATTCTCACTTTAAAGAAACCTTGGAATTTTTAGATGAACTTGAATTGCCTTATCGATTAAATCCTTATTTGGTTAGAGGATTAGATTATTATACAAAAACGGTTTTTGAAATTCTTGAAGATTCTTCTGAAGGAAAATCCAAAGGTGCTTTAATTGGTGGTGGAAGATATGACTCTTTAGTCAAGCTTTTAAGGGGTGAAGACACTCCAGCTTTGGGCGGAGCAGGAGGTGTAGAGAGAATAATTAATATTCTTAAAAGCAGAAAAGTTCAATTTAAAGAAGATAAAAACCCGAGAGTTTATTTAGCCCAAATAGGATCTTTAGCCAAAAGAAAAAGCTTAAAGCTTTTAGAAGATTTTAAAAAGGTTAAAATTCAAGTAGCAGAATCTTTTGGTCGAGACTCTTTAAGAGTTCAATTGGTTAGAGCAGATAAAATTGGAGTTGAATATGCTTTAATTTTAGGGCAAAAGGAAGCGTTGGATGGAACAATTATTATTAGAGATATGAAAAACGGCAAACAGGAAATAGTCAAAATGGAAAAAGTAATAAAGGAAATAAAAAAGAAAATAAAAACATAAGTCGAAATGGATTGTATATTTTGTAAAATTGCAAACAAAGAAATAGTAGCTGAAATTGTTTATGAAAATGAAAAGGTCATTGCTTTCAAAGATGCTAAGCCGGTGACTCCAGTGCATATTTTAATTGTTCCTAAAAAACATATTTCTTCAATTAATAATTTAGAATCTCAAGACAAGGAACTTATTGGAGAATTATTTTTAATCGCTCAAAAAATAGCAAAAGAACAAGACGTAGATCAGACAGGTTATCGATTAGTATTTAATATAGGAAAAGATGCAGGTCAAACAATTAATCATTTACATTTACATTTATTAGGAGGGGAAAAATTACCATGGGCATAAAAATTAAAAAACAAGAAAAAGAAACCAGTCAAGGTTTAGTTTACCGCTTTCAAAAGAGTATTCGACGAAGCGGACTTTTATTTCAAGCTAGGAAGAATCGCTTTCGACAAAGTCAAAAAAGCCGCAAGATGAAAAAGCGAGCAGCTTTAAGAAAAGAGCAGTTGAAAGCTGAATATGAAAAATTAAGGAAGTTGGGGACATTGAAAAAATAATGAGCTTGAAACAAAAAATTCAAGAGGATTCAAATAGAGCAACTAAGGAAAAAAATGTTTTTAAAATTTTGGTTTTAAGAATGCTTTTAGCTGCGATTTTAAATAAAGAAAAAGAAAAAAGATATAATTTGACTAAGACTAAACCAGAACTTTTTGAAGAAGAACTTAAAAAAGAAAGCCAATTAACCGATGAGGAAACAACTCAAATAATTTCTTTTGAAATTAAAACAAGAGAAGATTCAATTTCAGAGTTTGAGAAGGGAAAAAGAGAAGACTTAGCCGAGAAAGAAAAAAATGAAATTGAGATTTTGAAAGAATATTTT
>CAYUYO010000002.1:6073-10438 GCA_964449385.1 uncultured Candidatus Saccharibacteria bacterium | reverse complement strand
TTGATGAAGAATTTTTGAAAAAAATTGCTAGTAAGGTTTTAAAAAATGAAAAACAAAAGACTAAAGATTTATCAATTGCTTTAGTTGGGCGAAAAAGAATCAGAGAATTAAATAAAAAATATAGAAAAAAAAACCGAGCGACCGATGTATTGTCTTTTTCTGATGAACAAATTGGTTTAGGCGAAATAGTTATTTGTATTAGAGAAGTTAAAAAAAACGCTAAAAAATTTAATTGTGCTTTGAAAGAAGAATTGGCTCGAGTTTTAATTCATGGAATTTTACATTTATTAGGGCATGAACATGAAAAATCACTCACCGAGGCTGAAAAAATGGAAGAAAAGCAAAATTATTACACAAAGTTATGCCAAAAACTAATTTTATAGTTGGTTTGGACATCGGAACAGATACTATTAAACTTTTGGTTGCTCAGAAAAATCAGGATGAAGAGTTAGAAATTGTCTCTCAAATTTTTCAACAGGCTTCAGGAATAAGAAAAGGGGTAGTAGTCAATCCTGAAGAAGTTTCTATTATCTTAAAAAAGATTTTAGAAAAAGTTAAAACCGAAACCGGAAAAAAAATTGATTCAGTTTATGTTAATATTAACGGAAGTCACCTCTTTTCAATTTCTTCCAGAGGTTTAGTTTCTGTCTCGCGAGCTAACCGAAGGATATCGGAAGAAGATATAAATAGGGTTTTACAAGCTGCTCAAACTTTTTCTCTTTCTTCAAACAAAGAGATTTTTAATGTTTTTCCTAAAGAGTTTATTGTTGATGGAGAGAAAGGAGTAAAAAAACCTTTGGATATGGAAGGAGTTAGATTAGAAGCAGAAGTTTTGGTTTTAGAAGGATTTTCTCCTTATTTAGAGAATTTGACCCAAGCCGTTTTAAATTCTGATCTTCAAGTTTTAGACAGAATTCCCTCTCCAATAGCTGCAGCTAAATCTTGTCTTACTTTAAAACAAAAAGAATTAGGAGTAGCTATTTTAGATATTGGAGCTGGAACTTCTGGACTTTGTGTTTTTGAAGAAGGAGATTTAATTCATTTAGCTGTTTTTCCAATTGGCTCGGCAAATATTACTAATGATATCGCTATTGGTTTGAAAACAAATATTGATATTGCTGAAAGGATAAAAATTGAATGCGGTTCCTGTCTTATATCTTCCAACCGGTTATCTCGTAAAAAAGAAAAAATTGATATTGGTGAAGAAGAACCTTTAATTTTTTCCCAAAAAGAATTAGTTGGAATTATTGAGGCTCGTGTTTCTGAAATTTTTGATTTGGTCAAAGAAGAATTGAAAAAAATTTCTAAAGAAAAGCTTTTACCTGCTGGAATAGTTTTAACTGGTGGAGGTTCTAAACTTCCTAAAATAACAGAGTTAGCTAAAAAAGAATTGAAATTGCCTTGTCAATTAGGAAAACCACAAGGTTTTCTAGGATTAGAAAAAGATCCAAGTTTAGCTACGGTTTCTGGTTTAGTTTTAGAAGGAGTTGATATGGAAAATGAACCGCAAAAATCTAATTTTAATCCTTTTAAAGGGAAAATTGGAAGTAAAATAAAAAAAATATTCAAAATTTTTATTCCATGATTAAATGAAAAATACAAATACAAAAATTAAAGTTGTGGGAATTGGCGGGTCTGGTTGCAATGCTATCTCAAGAATGAAAAAATGTAATATTAATGGTGTAGAAATGATAGTAATAAATACCGACATCCAGGACTTAAAAAAAGCTAATGCTGATTTGAAACTTCGAATTGGTCAAAAATTGACTCAAGGATTAGGAACTGGAATGAATCCTGAAATTGGAAGAAAAGCAGCTGAAGAACAAAAAACTGAAATTTCTGAACTTCTAAAAGGTGCGGATATGGTTTTCATTACCGGAGGCGAAGGAGGTGGAACCTGTACTGGTGCTGCTCCGGTTGTAGCTGAAATAGCCAAACAATCAGGAGCTTTAACTATAGCTATAGTAACTAAACCGTTTTCTTTTGAAGGCAATCTTCGTCAAAAAACTGCCGAGATAGGAATTAAAAATTTAAAAAGAAAAGTTGATTCTCTAGTCTATATCCAAAATGATAAATTATTAGAAGCTTTAGATTCAAAAACTACGGTTTTAAATGCTTTTTGGATTTGTGATGATATTTTAAGACAGGCTGTTCAAGGACTTTCTGATTTAATAATGTTGCCTGGGATTATTAATGTTGATTTTGCCGATGTTAAAGCTATTATGGAAAATTCCGGAACTGCTCTTTTTGGAGTAGGAAAAGCTCAAGGAGCTCAACGAGCTAAAGAAGCAGCTTTAGCTGCTATTAATTCTCCTTTGCTTGATTTTAGTTGCCGTGGAGCAAAGGGTATTTTGTTTAATATTTCCGGAGGTAAAGATATTTCTCTTTCGGAAATTGACGAAGCAGCTAAAATTATCTGTCAGGAAGTGAATCCTGAAGCTAAAGTAATTTTTGGTGCAGTTCAATCGGAAATTTTGAAAAAAGGAGAGATAAAAGTAAGCGTTATTGCTACTGGCTTTTAAAAACCGAGTTATCCACAGTTTTTAGCTTTAGCTCCGGATTGACGGGGCTCTTTTATTATTTTAAAATGAAATAATCTATTTTTTTTATTTATATGTCAGAAAATAAAATTACTAAAGTTCAAAAAAGAGATGGCATCATTGTTGAATTTGACCAAGCTAAAATCAAAGATGCTATTTTTAAAGCTATTACTGCCGCAGGAGAAGGAGATGGTAAAAAAACAAAAAAAGTTTTTGAACAGGTAATTCAAATTTTAAATAGAAGGTTTAAAAAAGAAGAAATTCCAGCGGTTGAACAAATTCAGGACATTATTGAAGAGGTTTTAATTTTAGAGGATCTGGTAAAAACCGCCAAGGCATATATTTTATATCGAGAACAAAGAAGAAAAATTAGGGAAGTGATAAAAGTTTCTGAAGAGGCCGTAGATAGAGTAGATCAATATTTAGAAAAATTAGACTGGGAGGTTCAAGAAAATGCGAATATGGCATTTTCTCTCCAAGGATTAAATCACTACGGAGTTAGTTATATTGTTAAAAAATATTGGTTGAATAAAGTTTATCCTAAAGAAATCAGAGAAGCTAACCAATCAGGAGATTTTCATTTACATAATTTAGATACTCTTAGTTGTTATTGTATGGGCTGGGATTTATATGATCTTTTGCTAAAAGGGTTTTGTGGAGTGCCGGGAAAAGTTGAAGCAAAGCCGGCAAAACATTTTAGGGCTGTTTTGGGACAGATGGTAAACTTTCTTTATACTCTTCAGGGAGAATGCGCAGGAGCCGTTGCTTTTTCAAACTGCGATACTCTTTTAGCTCCTTTTATTCGCTATGATAATTTAAACTATCAACAAGTTAAGCAAGCGCTTCAGGAATTTTTATTTAATATGGCTGTTCCTACCCGGGTTGGATTTCAATGTCCTTTTACTAATATTACTTTAGATCTTAAGCCTTCTCTTGCTTTTGCTAAACAGCCGGTAATCATCGGCGGTAAGCCTCAAAAGGAGACTTATGGAGAGTTTCAAGAAGAAATGAAAGTATTTAATAAAGCGTTCTATGAAACGATGTTAGAGGGCGATAAGAGCGGAAGACCTTTTTCTTTTCCTATTCCAACTATTAATATTACTAAAGATTTTCCTTGGGAAGAGCCGGCGTTTGATGGAATTTTTGAAGCTTCGGCAAAATACGGAACTAATTATTTTGCAAATTATATTAATTCGGAAATGAATCCGGAAGATGTGCGTTCCATGTGCTGCCGATTACGATTAAATCTTAAAGAACTTTATAATCGGGGAGGCGGCGGATTATTTGGTTCAGGAGCTCTTACCGGTAGCATTGGAGTGGTCACTGTAAATATGCCCAGAATTGGCTATATATCAAAGACTAAAAAAGAATTCCTTGAAAAATTGGGGAAAATGATGGATTTAGCTAAAGAAAGTCTGGAAATTAAAAGAAAAACAATAGAAAACTTTATTGAAAAAGGATTGTATCCTTACTCTAAATTTTATCTTGATGGAGTGAAAAAGATGCGTGGATCTTATTTTGCCAATCATTTTTCAACTATTGGTTTAATTGGAATGAACGAAGCGCTTCTGAATTTTCTTGGAGAAGACGTTGCTTCTAAAAGAGGTAAGAAATTTACCTTAGAAGTAATGGATTTTATGAGAGAAAAATTGAAGGAATATCAGAAAGATACAGATCATATTTATAATTTAGAAGCTACGCCGGCCGAATCAACTGCTTATAGATTAGCCTTGAAAGATAGAGAAAAGTATCCTGAAATAATTTGTGCTGGGACTAAAGAAAAACCTTATTATACTAATTCAACTCAATTGCCGGTTAATTGTAC
>CAYUYO010000002.1:0-5973 GCA_964449385.1 uncultured Candidatus Saccharibacteria bacterium | reverse complement strand
TGTACTATTAAACAACCATGTGAAGTTTATTCCCGAATAGTTGGATATCTCCGTCCAATATCTCAATGGAATACTGGAAAGCAGGAAGAATTTAAAGAAAGAAAGGAATTTAAAATCAGAAAACAAGAATTAGCTAAAACTTAAATGCAAATCGGCGGGTTGCAAAAAATTACCCTAATTGATTATCCCGGACAGGTAGCTTGTACGGTTTTTCTTTGCGGTTGTAATTTTCGCTGTCCATGGTGTTATTCAAAAGAATTGGTTTTACCGGAAGAAATAAAAAAACAGCCTAAAATTTTAGAAAAAGATTTCTTTAATTTTTTAAGAGAAAGGAAAGGGTTATTGGAAGGAGTAGTAATTTGCGGCGGAGAACCAACTATTAATAAAGATTTGCCGGAATTTTGTAAGAAAATTAAAAAATTGGGTTATTTAATAAAACTTGATACTAATGGTTCAAATCCCGAGATGCTTAAAAACCTAATTGATAGAAAGTTAATTGATTACGTAGCTATGGATGTTAAGCTGCCAAAAGAAAAATATTCAAAAGTTTTTTTTGGAAAAGTGAAAGTTAAAGATATTCAAGAAAGCGTAAACATTCTGAAACAAGGAAAAGTAGATTATGAATTTAGGACAACGGTAGTGCCGACAATTTTAAATAAGGAAGACATTTTAAAAATTGTTTATTGGATAAAACCGGCTAAAAAATATTATCTACAAAATTTCAGGGCAGAAAAAACAATTAATCCAAGCTTTGAAAAAATAAAACCTTATCCAGATAAATATATTTTAGAAATCCAAAAAGCAATTTCTCCATTTTTTGAAGTTTGTCAGATAAGGTAAAATAAATAAATGTCTGCTTCGAAAATTTTTCTTTATTTATGCCTTTCTTTTATCGGAGGCATATTCTTAAACTCAATTTTTCAAATTCCTCAGCCCTTTTTATTGGGGTTTTTAATTTTAGGAATTTTTTTGATTTCTGTTTCGCTTTCTTTAAGCTTAAAAAGAAAGGCTGTGTTAGTGATAATCGGCTTTTGTTTGTTATTTTTAGTTTTAGGAATTTGGCGGCATCAAATTGCTGAAAAGAAAATTACGAACAACGAGTTAGTACAATATAATGAGCAATTTCAAAAAACTACTTTAACAGGTCAAATTATTAAAGAGCCAGATATTAGAGAAAAAAATATAAAATTAACAATTAAACTGGATAATTTAGATGGAAAAATATTAGTAACCACTACAAAGTATTCCCAATATCAATATGGTGATAAATTAAAAATTACAGGAGAGCTATTAACTCCGGAAGAGTTTCCTGATTTTAATTACAAAGATTATTTAGCTAAAGAGGGGATTTATTCAGTAGTTTATTTTCCGGAAATTGAACCAATAAAAAGAAATCAAGGAAATTTTATTTATACTAAAATTTTGAGTTTCAAAAATAAACTAAGGGAAAGTATTTCTCAAAATCTATCACCGCCACAAAGTTCAATTTTAGGAGCTATAATTTTAGGAGATAAAAGCAGGATTTCTCAGGAATGGAAAGAAAAATTAAATTATGCAGGAGTTCGACATATTACTGCGGTTTCGGGAATGCACGTTGCCATTCTAACCAGCGTTTTGATGAGTTTATTGATTGGTTTGGGATTATGGAGGCAGCAGGCTTTTTATATTGCTGTTATTTTAGTTATTCTTTTTATTATTATGACTGGTCTTCAACCTTCGGCTATCCGTGCCGGGATTATGGGCGGACTTTTTCTTTTCGGACAATATTTAGGAAAACAAAGTGTTTCTTCGCGTGCAATAATAATTGCTGGCGCTCTAATGTTAGGACAGAATCCTTTACTTTTAAGATTAGATGTCGGTTTTCAGCTATCTTTTTTAGCGATGTTCGGAATAATTTATTTAATGCCTGCTTTTCAAAATTTGCTTAGAAAAATTCCTAATTTTTTCCAATTAAGAAATATTTTAGCTATGACTTTATCTGCTCAAATTTTTACTTTGCCAATTCTTATTTATAACTTTGGCTACTTTTCTCGTATAGCTCCACTTAGTAATGTTTTAATTGTTCCATTTTTGCCTTATATTATGATTTCAGGGTTCATTTTTGGAATTGTCGGAATAGTTTTTCCGGTTTTGGGATGGATTTTATGTTGGCCTTGCTGGTTATTGTTGACATATTTAATAAAAACGATTGATTTATTTTCTCAGGTTTCCTGGGCGTCTTTAACTTTAGAAATTTCATGGATTTGGCTATTTTGCTCTTATTTGATTTTGGGACTTATAACCTGGCAGCTTAGGAAGAAACAAAAATTAAATTTTTTAAACTACTAAATATGATATAATAAATCTTAGAATGAAGAAAAAAGTTTGGTTAATATCTGTTAATATGGGTTATGGTCATCAAAGAACCGCTTATCCTCTGCGGGATATAGCCTTTGATGGAAAAATTATTAATGCCAACGATTATCAGGGTATTCCTCAGCAAGACCGTAAAATTTGGGAAACAGCCAGAAAGTTTTATGAATTTATTTCTCGTTTTCGAAGAATTCCATTAATAGGTAAGGCCGTATTTTCAATTTATGATAGATTTCAAAAAATTCTTAATTTTTATCCTAGAAGAGACCTGTCTAAACCAAATTTTAGCTTAAAACAAACTTATAATTTATTCAGAAATGGCTGGGGTAAAAATTTAATCTCAAAGCTAAAACAAAAACCAATACCACTAGTCACTACTTTTTTTATCCCGGCTTTTATGGCTGAGTTTTTTCATTATCCCGGAGAGATTTTTTGTATAATTTGCGATACAGATATTTCCAGAACTTGGGCACCTTTAAATCCGAAAAAAAGTAAGATTAAATATTTTGCTCCGAATAAAAGAGTGGTTGAAAGATTAAAGCTTTACGGAGTGAAACCCAAAAATATTTTTCTCACAGGATATCCGTTACCTTTAAAAAATATTGACGGCAAGAATATGGAAACTTTGAAAAAAGATTTAAAATATCGACTTTTGAATTTAGATCCACAAAAAGAATATTTTGAGAGATATAAAATATTGGTTGAAGGAAAATTGGGTAAAATGCCCAAAAAAAATAATCATATTTTAACTATAATGTTTGCTGTTGGAGGGGCCGGAGCTCAGAAAGAAGTTGGAATTAAAATTGTGGAATCCTTAACTAAAAAAATTAAAGCTAATAAAATTAAAATAATTTTAGTAGCAGGCATTAAAGAAAAAGTTAAAAATTTCTTCTTAGAGAAAATCAGAGAATTAAACTTGGAAAATAACAAAAATATTGAAATAATTTATGATTTCAGTATAGAAAATTATTTTAAAAAATTTAATCAAAAATTAAAAAAAACCGATATTTTATGGACTAAACCTTCAGAACTTTCTTTTTATACTGCTTTAGGTTTGCCTATTATTATTGCTCCACCTATTGGTTCTCAGGAACATTTTAACAAAAGCTGGCTTTTTAAATCAGGATTCGGGAGTCCTCAAAAAAATCCCAGAGATACTGAACAATGGCTTTTTGATTGGATAAAACATGGCTATTTAGCGGAAGCTGCTATGCAAGGTTTTATTGAGGGAGAAAAATTAGGAACACTTAGAATTAAAAACATTATCTTAAAATGACTTGGTTAATTGTTGCTATTTCAGCTTATTTTCTCTTGGCAATTGTTGCTTTAGGAGATAAGTATCTTTTAGGCGAACGTATTCCTGTTCCAAAAGTTTATGCATTTTATATTGGAGCACTGGGAATTTTAGCAGTTGCCTTAATTCCTTTTGGTTTTTTAATTCCTAAATTATCAACTATTTTTTTAGCTCTAATGGCAGGAGTTTTTCATATTTTAGCTCTCTGGATTTATTTTGAAGGAATGAAATCCTTTGAAGCTTCAAAAATAGTGCCTGCCCTGGGAGGATTTTTACCTATTTTTACATTAGGTTTAGTTTTTATTTTTAGTGGAGGAAAAGAATCTTTAGCCCCTTTCAAATTTATTGCTTTTGTTTTTTTAGTTTTGGGAAGCATAATTATTACTTTAGAAAAGAAAAAAGCAGTTTCCTTTAAAGCTCTTTCAATTGCCGCATTAGCTGCTTTTCTGTTTAGTTTATATTTTGTTTTAGCCAAGTTTGTTTATTTATCCCAGCCATTTATTTCCGGTTTTATCTGGACAAGAATCGGAGCTTTTTTGGTTGTCCTGTTTTTACTTTTTTTCAAAGAAGTGAGAGATGACATCTTTAAAAAACCGAAAATTTTTCAGAAAAAAACTTGGGCAATTTTTCTTCCCAATGAAATATTAGGGACAGGAGCTTTTATTTTACAAAATTGGGCAGTTGCCTTGGTCCCTCTTAGTTTTCTTGCTTTTGTTAATGTTTTAGAAGGAACTAAATATCTATTTTTATTGATTTTTACTACAATACTTTCTTTAACTGTGTCTTCTTGGGCGAAAAGAGTTGGGTTAAAAGAAAGAATTTCTAAAGAAATTCTTTTTCAGAAAATTATTGCTGTTTTATTAATTTGTATTGGCTTATTTCTATTATCAATATGAAAAATATCTTTAAGAAAATATTATTGGCTTTCTTGATTATTCTTTTACTCTTTGCCGGCTATTTATTTATCGGAAGCGCTCCACAAGCAGAAAAAATAATTTGGGGAGTTAATTTTTCTCAGAAACAGGCGGAAAACTTAGGTTTAGACTGGCAGGAAACTTATTTGGCTTTGTTAGACGACTTAAAAATAAAAGATATAAAATTGATTACTCAATGGGATTTGCTTGAACCCGAAAAAGGTCAATATTATTTTGAGGACTTGGATTGGCAGATAAAAACAGCAGGAGAATACAATGCTAGAATTTTATTGGTAATTGGAATGAGAACTCCTCGTTGGCCAGAATGTCATATCCCTGGTTGGGCTAAAGAATTAGACAAGGACGAGCAACAAGAGAGAGTTTCAAATTTAGTCAAAGAAGTTGTTTTAAGATATCGAGATTTGTCTTCTATAATTGCTTGGCAGGTGGAAAATGAACCGCTTTTTCCTTTCGGAGAGTGTCCGAAAATTGACAAAGATTTTTTGAAAAAAGAAGTAAATCTAGTAAAATCACTTGACAACAGACCGGTTTTAATATCTGATTCTGGAGAGGGTTCGTTTTGGATTGAAGCAGCTAGAATCGGAGATATAGTCGGAACGACTATGTATAAAAAAGTTTGGTTTAGGCAACTTGGTATGTATATTAATTACCCTTTGCCTTCGGTTTTTTATTATCGGAAAGCCCTTTATGTTAAAAAAATCTTTAAGAAAAAAGTTATCGTTGTTGAGCTTCAAACCGAGCCCTGGGGGCCAAAACCCCTTTATTTGTCTCCGCCAGAAGAGCAAGAAAAAACAATGAACTTGGAAATTTTTCAAAAAAATATTAAATTTGCTGAACAAACCGGGTTCGATGAATTTTATCTTTGGGGAGGGGAATGGTGGTATTGGATGAAAGAGAAACAAAATCAGCCGGCAATTTGGCAGGAAGTTAAAAAATTATTTTAATTATGCTATCAATTATTATTCCAACTCTAAATGAAGAAAAATACCTTCCCTTGCTTTTAGAACAAATTAAAAAGCAGAATTTTAAAGATTATGAAATAATCATAGCCGATGCTAACTCCAAAGATAAAACAAAAGAAATTGCTGCTCAATATGATTGCAAGATTGTTTCCGGCGGTTTACCAGGATATGGAAGAAATAAAGGAGCAAAAAAAGCAAAAGGAGATGTTCTTTTATTTATGGATGCTGATAATATTTTTCTGCCGGAAAATTTCTTAAAAGAACTTTTAGAAGAATTTAAAAAAAGAAAACTAGGCGTTGCTTCTTTCCCAATTCACATTCAAGGAAATAAATTTGATAAATTAAACTATCAAGCTTACAACTGGTTTGTAAAAACAACTCAAAACTTTATTGCCCATACTTTTAATTCGGTTTTAGTTAAAAAAGAAAT
>CAYUYO010000001.1:0-116214 GCA_964449385.1 uncultured Candidatus Saccharibacteria bacterium | reverse complement strand
ATGGTTGGAATTAACAGTGCCAGGATCAAGGCCAGGGATGTACAGAGAATCCAGGAGTTTGAGCAGGTTCAAAAGGCATTAGAACTGTATAATATTGATCACGACAAATACCCGGCCAGTAAGGAAGGAGGACAGTGTTTTGAAAATACTAATTTGGCGACTGATATAGCTTCTTATTTAAGCGTTTTGCCGGAAGAATTTATTTCTGGAAGAGTGTGTTATACTTATTTTTCCGATGAGCAAGGTTCAGGATATAAAATAATGTGCGATTTGGAAAAAAATTATAATCTGGAAGAAAATGACGGCGGATGTTATCCGGGTACTTGCGGAGATGATTCTTATTATGAATTATTTGACAACCAAGGAGCTTTTGCTTCAGCGGAATTTAGCGGCGAATACTGGTATGGCGAAGGACCGGGTGGAATAGGAACTTGGGCTTTAAAATTTGAAGGCGTGGAGGATTATGTAGATACCGGACAAACAGCAGGAAATTCTGTTTTAGACAATAAAGAATATACCTTAGAGGCCTGGATTAATTTAACGGATGTTCAAGGGGACTTTGAAGATATAAATTCAATTTGCCAGGTAAATGGATTTTGCGAAGCAAAAGGAGTTGCTTTAACTGTTGGCGACGGAACTGTTCCCGGAGTTTATCATGCTGGATATCATCCCTCGCCGGATAATCCTGATGTAAATGTGAGCTGGTGGTATTTAATAAAACCTGATGCCGGAGTAGCTGACTTAACTCCTCTTAATGAATGGCGTTTTTTGGCAGTGACCTATGCCGAGAGAATAGATGAAAACAAAGAGGTATATCTTTATGTTGATGGCGAAAAAGTAGCCAGCAGTAATGACTCCAGTAATAATTATGGCTCTCTTGATTTTATTTCCGACCAGGACTCTAATGTGTTTTTGGGAAGCTTGGCCAACTGGAGTAATTTAGCAGAACCAGGAATTGAAAAACCGGATTTAGGAAACTTTAAGGGATTGATTGACGAAGTTAGGATTTATGATTATGCTATAGATGAGTGGGAATTAGAAGAGAATTATGTTGTGAATCATTTTAAGGGTGATTATAGCAATGAAACTCTTTTTGGAGGCAATGATCCTGAGCCAATTGCTTATTGGCCGTTTGAAGAAGGAACAGGAACAGAAACTGCTGATACAGCCGGCAGTACTACGGCTGAGTTAAAGCCAGAAGGAGGAGGGCCGGAATGGGAAGAAAACGAATAATAATTAAAGGGAGATGAAACAAATCTCATCTTCCACTTTACCTCTCTGAGGTTCGATTTATAAATATGTTTAATTTATGTAATAAAATTTCAAAGATAAGTATTTATTTATTGATATTTCTTTTGCCTTTGTTCTTTTTACCCTGGACTACGAATATTTTAGATTTTAATAAGCAGACCTTGCTGGTTTTTTTAGTTTTTCTTTCTTTATTTTCTTGGCTTTTGAAGTCATTAAAAGAAGGAAAATTAAGTTTGAATTTGAGTCGTTTTAATATAACAATAGCCGTGTTTTTAATAGTAATGACAGCGGTTACTATTTTTTCTTCATATCAGTACGGCAGTTTTTGGGGTTTGCCTTTGAATGTCGGTTCCAGTTTCTTAACAATTTTAAGCTTTGCTTTGCTTTACTTTTTAATTATTAATATCTTCAAGAAAACTGAACTTTTCGGACTATTTTTTACTTTAGCTTTTTCTAGTTTTTTAGCGGTTTTGTTCGGGGGATTTCAGCTTTTCAGCCGATTTTTTCTGCCTTTTGATTTTGCCCAAATTTCTTCTTTTAATACTATAGGCACTGTAAATTCTTTAGCCGTTTTTGCGGCCTTGTTTTTCCCCTTGCTTATTTCTCTGATTTTTATTTCCAAAAGATTTATTAAATTTCTTTTGATAATTTTTGCCGCGACATTCTTAGGACTAATTTTTTTAATTAATTTTTGGGTAGCCTGGATTTCGCTTTTAATCGGAATGGCTGTAATTTTAATTTTTGGAATTGCCCGGCGGGAGTTTTTCAAAGGATGGTGGCTAAGCTTGACGATGGTTATTTTAGTGATTTCCTTATTCTTTGGTGTTTTTAGAATTTCTATTCCAGGTTTGCCGGCTACGCCTTTGGAAGTTTCGCCTTCTCAAACAGCTACTTTCAGTATTGCCGGGCAAACTTTAAAAGAATCTCCTTCTAATTTGCTTTTAGGTTCAGGTCAGGGAACCTTTGTTTATGATTATGCAAAGTTTAAATCTGAAACAATCAATCAAACTGCTTTTTGGGGAATTCGCTTTTCTTCAGGAGGTTCGGAAGTTTTAGACAAATTAGCCACCACAGGTATTTTAGGATTAATTTCTTTTTTGGGAATTTTGATAGTATTTTTGTTGTTAGGATTTAAAACGTTAGTTAAGAACGTTTCTATTCGAAAAGAAATGTTTATAGGAACTTTGGGCTTGGGAATTTTTGCCAGTTGGTTAGCCGTTGCCATAAGTTTTTTCTTATATCCTGCCAATTTATCTTTGGGATTTTTATTCTGTTTTTTTACTGCCAGCTTTATTGTTTTCAGCGAAAAGCCTTTAAAAACCTGGGAACTAAAAACCGGGCATTTAGCGAATGTTGGCATTTCCCTTTTCTTTATTTTTATTCTTATTTTTGGGATAGGAATTCTTTTCTTAGAAGGCCAAAGATACATCGCTGAAATCAGATATTCTCAAGGAATAAATGCCGAGAAAGCAGGGGATAATCAGAAAGCGATAAATTATATTTTAAGCGCCATTTCTTATAGCTCGGGAAGCCAGGATAATTATTGGAGAGACCTTTCTCAGATTTATCTTTTTAGAATTAGAGAAGAACTTCAAAAACAAGGAGTATCAACCGAACAAGCCTCAGAAACAGTAACGCCGTTAGTAAGCAATGCGGTTAATTCGGCAAAACAGGCTACTGATATTGCTTCCAATAATGTAGCTAATTGGCTTGTGAGAGGATATGTTTACCGCAATGTTATTAATTTAATTGGCGGAGCTTCAGACTGGGCGGTAAAATCTTATGAAAAAGCCGGCGAACTAGAGCCAGCTAATCCTTATGTTTGGACAGAATTAGGCAGAGTTTATTTAGCAGAAGAAGATAATGAAAAAGCAAAGGAACAATTTGAAAAAGCTCTCAGCTTAAAGCCGGATTATGCTTCAGCTCATTTTCAGCTGGCAAATATTTCAATTTTAGAGGGAAAAACAGAGGAAGCAATAGAAAAAATGGAAACAGCCAGAAGAATGGATCCGTCTGATGTCGGACTAACTTTTCAATTAGGAGCTTTGTATTATCAAAATGATCAGCTTACTAAAGCGCAAGAAGAATTTGAAATAGCAGTTAGCTTAAATGAAAATTATTCTAATGCTAGATACTTTTTAGGATTAATTTATGACAAAAAAGGAAAGAAAATAGAAGCTATTTCTCAGTTTGAAAAGATAGCTATACTTAATCCTAATAATGAAGAAGTCCGGGAAATCTTAAATAATTTAAGAGCAGGAAGATCGGCATTAGAAGGAATTGAGGAAACTACTTTGATTGAAGAAAAACCAGAAGAGCTAGAATAAAGCTTGACGGTTTAAACGATAAGGAGTATAATTAAGTTTACTTGCGTTTTAAGCTCCTGTTTTTTTTATTTTTTTTATCTATTTTTTTATATATTTTTTTGTCTATTTTTTTTATTATAGCTATATAAATGATGAATATTAAAAATTTTGGGAAAGCCAAGGTTTTTCTTCCCCTGCCTTATTTATTGGGAATGCAGAAAGAGAGCTATGAACGTTTTTGGAAAAAAGATCTAAAAGAACTTTTCCAGGAAATTTCTCCAATTCGGGATTATACAGGCAAAGAGCTCGAGCTCTGGTTTTTGGATTATAAATTAGATGAGTCAAAATATAAAACTGATTTGGAAGCCAAACAAAACAATGATTCTTACGAAGCATCTTTGAGAGTTAAAACAAAATTAGTTAATCTAAAAACTAAAGAGACAAAAGAACAGGAAATTTTTTTAACAGATTTCCCCTTAATGACAGAGAGGGGAACTTTTATTGTCAATGGAGTAGAAAGAGTGGCTATTGCCCAGTTAATCCGCTCTTCGGGAGTTTTTTTCAGTGCTCAAATTTCCGGCAGTAAGAAGTGTTTTGGAGCAAAGATTATTCCTAACCGTGGAGCTTGGTTGGAATTTGAAACAGATTCTTCCGGATTTATCGGGGTTAAAATTGACAGAAAAAGAAAAATAGCTGCCACTGCTATTTTACGGGCATTTGGTGTTGAGAACGACTTAGCAATCAAAGAATTTTTTCAAGATATTAATAAGGGCGAGATAGATTATATTGAGGAAACTTTAAAAAAGGATTTAACTCATAATCAAGCCGAAGCATTGATTGAAGTTTATCAAAGACTAAGGCCAGGAGACCTAACAACAGCTGATACAGCACGGGAATTAATTGAAAACACTTTTTTTAATTTTGAAAGATATGACTTTTCCAAAGTAGGAAGATGGAGAATGTGGCAAAGACTGCCAGAACTAAAACCTAAAACTGAAGAAATAACAGTTGAAAATAGGGTATTAAAATTAGAAGATGTGGTTGCGGTGATTAGAGAAATAATTAGATTGAATAATAACCCGGAGGCAAAACCAGATGAGATTGACCATTTGGGCAATAGGAGAGTAAGAACTTTAGCTGAATTTTTACAAAACAGGTTAAGGATAGGATTAACGAGAATGGAAAGAATAATTAAAGATCGAATGTCAACCTTGGACATTTCTACTTTAACTTCGGTTCAGCTTATTAATTCCAGGCCCTTTATGGCTGTAGTCAAAGAATTTTTTACTTCTTCCCAGATATCACAGTTTATGGACAATGAAAATCCTTTGGCTGAATTAGAGCATAAACGAAGATTATCAGCGACAGGTCCCGGAGGATTGACTCGAGAAAGAGCAGGTTTTGAAGTGAGAGATGTTCAGCCGTCCCACTATGGCAGAATCTGTCCTATCCAGACTCCGGAAGGGCCTAATATTGGATTGGTTGGCCATTTAGCTTCTTTTGCCAAGATTAATTCTTATGGATTTTTAGAAACTCCTTATTTTAAGGTTGAAAAAGGAAAAGTGACGTCTGATGTTCATTATCTTAATGCTTACGAAGAGGAAAGATATAATATTGCTTCAGGTGCAGTGCCACTTGACGAAAAAAGAAATATTATTCCGGAAGAAGTTGAAGCCAGGATTAAAAGCGAACCAGGAGTAATGGCTAAAAATAAGATTGATTTTATTGATGTTTCTTCAGAGCAGTCTATTTCTATTGCTACTTCTTTAATTCCTTTTTTACAGAATGACGATGCTAACCGTGCTTTAATGGGTTCAAATATGCAGAGGCAGTCCGTACCTTTGATTTCTCCGAGCGCTCCTTTAGTTATGACCGGACTGGAAGAAAGAGTTGCTAGGGATTCCGGCCAGGAAGTAATTGCTTTAGAAAATGGGGAAGTAACAGACGTTGACGCAAATCATATAGTTGTAAACTCTAAAAATTATCCATTAAAAACTTTTGTTAAAACCAATCAATACAGCTGTTTTCATCAAAAACCAATAGTTCAAAAAGGACAGAAAGTTAAAAAAGGAGATGTTTTAGCCGACGGAGGAGCAATTTCTCAAGGATATTTGGCTCTTGGTCAGAATATTTTGGTGGCTTTTCTTCCTTGGCGGGGTGAAAATTACGAAGATGCTATTGTTATTTCAGAAAAATTAGTGAAAGATGATATTTATACTTCAATTCATATTGAGAGCTTTGCTTGTGATGTCAGAGAAACGAAATTAGGGCCTGAAATGACCACTTCTGATATTCCCAATGTTTCAGAAGAAAAATTAAAAGACTTGGATGAAGAAGGAATTATTAGAATTGGTGCCGAGGTAGAACCAAATGATATTTTAGTTGGAAAAATTTCTCCTAAAGGAGAAGCTGACTTAACTGCTGAAGAGAGATTATTAAGAGCGATTTTTGGAGAAAAAGCCAGAGATGTCAAAGATACTTCTTTATTAATGGAACATGGCAAGAAAGGAAGAGTGGTTGGAGTAAAGGTTTTTTCCAGAGATCTTGGTCATAAATTAGAACCCGGCGTAATAAAAAAAGTTGAGGTAGAGGTGGCTGAACTTAGACCTGTTCAAGCAGGTGATAAATTATCGGGACGCCACGGCAATAAAGGAATAGTTTCAAAAGTTTTGCCGGTTGAAGAAATGCCGTTTATGGAAGACGGCACTCCGGTAGATATGATTCTGAACCCTTTAAGCGTAACTTCCAGAATGAACTTGGGGCAGATTTTGGAAACTCATTTGGGCTGGGCAGCTAAAAAGTTAAATTATCATGCTCTAAGCCCTGCTTTAGCTGGGGCTACTGAAAAAGACATAAAAGAGGAACTGAAAAAAGCAGGGCTTTCTGAAGACGGTAAAGTTACTTTATATGATAGTAGAACCGGACTTCCTTTTCCGGAAAAAATTACAGTTGGCTATACTTATATGATGAAGCTTATTCATATGGTTGAAGATAAAATTCATATGAGAAGTATTGGCCCCTATTCTTTAATTACTCAGCAGCCTCTGGGAGGAAAAGCTCAGTTTGGAGGCCAAAGATTTGGAGAAATGGAGGTTTGGGCTTTGGAAGGATATGGAGCATCTAATATTTTACAGGAAATGATGACTATAAAGTCAGATGACGTGTCCGGAAGAGCAACTACTTATGAAGCGATATTAAAAGGAGAGGAAATAAAAAATCCCAGTGTTCCTGCTTCTTTTAATCTGTTGGTTAATGAATTAAAAGCATTGGGATTAAGTATAGAAATAAAAGAAAAAAAAGAAGATAAATAATTTTTGTTTAATATTTTTATGCGAGTTCAAGATTTAGAATCAATAAGAATAAAAATAGCCTCTCCTGAGGATATTTTGAATTGGAGCCACGGAGAAGTAACCAAGCCAGAAACTATTAATTATCGAACTCAAAGAGCAGAGAAGGATGGCTTGTTTTGTGAAAAAACTTTTGGACCGGAAAAAGATTATCAATGTTACTGCGGAAAATATCGGGGAATAAAATATAAAGGAATAATTTGTGATAGGTGCGGAGTAGAAATAACTAAATCCCAAGTCAGACGAGAAAGGATGGGTCATATTAAGTTGGCTACTCCAGTTTCTCATATTTGGTTTTTAAGGGGAATACCTTCAAGAATGGGTCAGATATTGGATATTCCTATGCAACAGTTGGAAAAAGTAATTTATTTTGCCGCTTATATTATTACTAGTGTTTCAGAATCGGAAAAGAAAAAAATCTTAGAAGAAATTGAGAGAGAATATAAAACTAAAATAAAGAGTTCAAAGAGCGAATTCAGTAACAGTGAGACGAAAGTGAAAAAGAAATCTTTATCGCCTGCTAAAACAAGATTAAGCGAATTGAAAGCGGCAAGGGATAGAGCAAAAGAAGAAGTTCTTTCTTTGAAGCTTCAAGTAGTTCTTTCTGAAGTTGAATATCAAGATTTTTCTTTCAAATATGGAGAAGTTTTTGAAGCCGGAACAGGAGCAGAAACTCTTAGAAAAATTTACGAGAAGATTGATTTAAAAAAAGAAATTTCTAAACTTGAAAAAGAATTTTTAGAAACGAGTTCATTAAATAGAAAAAAAGTTTTGGGAAGGTTAAGAATATTTCAAGGTTTAGAAAAAGCTAAAATAAGACCGGAGTGGATGTTTCTAACGGTTTTGCCAATATTGCCTCCAGATTTGCGGCCAATGGTTCAATTGGACGGAGGAAGATATGCTTCTTCTGATTTGAACGACCTTTACAGAAGAGTAATTAATCGAAACAATCGGTTAAAGTATCTTTTGGAAATTGATTCTCCGGAAGTTATCGTTAGGAATGAAAAGAGAATGCTTCAGGAAGCTGTTGATGCTTTAATTGATAATGGAATGCGGAAGGGGACAACTACTCAAGCTACTACTGGCGGAAGGCGGCTTTTAAAATCATTAGCCGACATACTTAAAGGTAAACAGGGCAGATTTCGCCAAAATCTTTTAGGGAAAAGAGTTGATTATTCTGGAAGGTCGGTAATTGTTGTGGGGTCTGATTTGAAATTAAATCAATGCGGCTTGCCTAAAAAAATGGCTTTGGAATTATTTAAGCCCTTTGTTATTAAGAAAATTTTAGACAAAGAATTGGCTTACAATGTTCGTGGAGCTACTAAGTTAATTGAAGAAGAAACCGATGAAGTATGGGAAAATTTAGAACAAGTAGTAGAAAACAGATTAGTTTTGCTTAATAGAGCACCGACTTTGCACCGGCTTGGTATTCAGGCATTTCAGCCAGTTTTAATTGAAGGAGAGTCAATTCAGCTTCATCCTCTATCATGCCGAGCTTTTAATGCTGATTTCGATGGAGATCAAATGGCTGTTCACTTGCCTTTATCGAATAAAGCCCAGAAAGAAGCCAGGGAAATTATGTTATCAAGTTTAAATCTTCTGAAGCCGGCTACCGGATTGCCGGTCTGCACCCCAAGTCAGGATATGGTTATAGGCTGTTATTGGCTCACCAGAATTATTGAAGGAGCTAAGGGTGAAGGAAGAATATTTGGTTCTCCGGAAGAAGCAATTATGGCTTCTGATTTAGGCGATATAGACTTAAAAGCAAAAATTAAATTAAGAATTAAAAATGAATTTATAGAAACTTCAACAGGTAGAATTCTTTTTAACGAAGTTATGCCTGAAGGTTTTCCTTTTCAAAATGAATTGATAAATTCTAAAAAATTGGAAAAATTAGTTGCTCAAGTTATAAACCAATATGAAAACAAAATTGCCAGAGAAATGCTGGACAAAGTTAAAGATTTAGGATTTGAATATTCCACTCGCTCCGGCATTACTTGGGGAATGAATGATTTAATTGTTCCTCCGGAAAAACCAAAAATCATGGCGGAAGCAGAAAAAGAAGTGGAAATAGTTAAATCACATTTCAAAAAGGGATTGCTTTCAACCGAAGAAAAGACAACAAAAGTAATTGAAATTTGGACTAAAGCGAAATCAGAAATTGAAAAATTAGTACCGAAAACTTTACCAAGTTCTGGTCCTGTTTTTCAGATTATTGATGCCGGTGCCAGGGGTTCTTGGACTCAACCGATTCAAATGACTGGTATGAAAGGATTAGTAATTAATCCTATGGGAGAAATTATAGAACTACCGGTTAAACATTCTTATAAAGAAGGATTTGATGTTTTGGAATATTTTATTTCTACTCATGGTGCAAGAAAAGGGACAGCTGATACCGCTTTGAGAACTTCAGCGGCCGGCTATTTAACCAGAAGATTGGTTGATGTTGCCCACGAAGTATTAACAACCGAAGAAGATTGTGGAGATAATGAAGGAATTGAAGTTTTTCGAAAAGATGCTGAAGAAATCAATCAGAACTTCGTTTTTAAAATTGTAGGAAGAATAGCTACAGAAGAAATCAAAGGAATTTGTAAAAAAGGAGAGATTATTGATTGGAAAAAAGCAGAAGAAATTAATGATAAAAAAGAAATTAAAAAAGTAAAAGTTAGATCTCCTTTAACTTGTAAATCTATTCGTGGAATCTGCCAAAAATGTTATGGTTGGGATTTAGGTAGAAATGAGTTGGTTAAAATCGGAGAAGCCGTAGGAGTCGTTGCTGCCCAAGCAATTGGAGAACCAGGAACTCAGCTTACCTTAAAGACTTTTCATACGGGTGGTGTAGCTAGTAGTGGTGATATTACTTCCGGATTGCCCAGAGTTCAAGAAATTCTTGAACTAAGAGCTCCCGCAGGAAAAGCTGAGCTTTCTTCTGTTGAAGGAAAAGTTTTAGAAATAACTCCAGAAAGAGTAATAAAAGTGAAACCACAAGATCTGGAAAAATCCCAAAAGAAAAATTCGTCTTCTTCTGTTATAGAGTATAAAATTCCTGAAAAAGTAGCAATTTTAGTTAAGCAAGGAGAACTTGTTATAAAAGGGCAATCTCTTTGCGAAGGAAGCTTAGACATTCAAGAATTATTTAAACTAAGTGGAGAAATTCTTGCTAAACGTTATATTGTTAATGGAGTTCAAAAAATTTATGCTTCTCAAGGAGTGGGCATTCACGATAAACATATTGAAATAATTTGTCGTCAAATGTTTTCTCGTATACGGATTAAAAGTCCAGGAGATTCCTTATTCTCCATCTCAGAGGTTATTGAACGAGCAAAGTTTTTAGAAGTAAATGCCGAACTTAAAAAAGAAAAGAAGGAGCTGGCCAATGGAGTTCCGATTTTACTCGGAATTTCAAGAGTTGCTTTAACTACCGATTCTTTTTTATCATCTGCATCTTTCCAAGAAACTTCTAGAGTTTTAATCAAAGCGGCAATTTTCGGCAAAGAAGATAAATTGAAAGGTTTGAAAGAAAACGTAATAATTGGTAAACTAATACCAGCAGGAACAGGATTTGAGAAGGATGAAAAAAAAGAAAATAAAAAAAATTAAGGAGTTTTCCAATAAAAAACACTTTCATTTTATTTTACCCGAAGAAAGCAAGAGAAAGATCGGGGGAGTTTTAGTATTTATTTTAACTATAATTGTAATTTTGGGATTTTTTGATTTAGCCGGAAAAGCTGGAAAATCAATTATTTTAGGACTCTCTTTTTTAATAGGAAAAGTAACCTTTCTTTTGCCGTTAATATTAGTTTTGGTGGGATTAGTTTTCTTTTTTACTACTTATCGGAAATTTTTAGGAGGAATAATTTTAGCAACTTTACTTTTAATATTAGGAAGTTCTGGTATTTTGGAAAGTTTGTCTCCGGGCTTAAAACAAGGAGGTTATTTGGGTTATCTAGCCGGACCTTTATTAGAATTTTTTGGCTTTTGGGTTGCTCAGATTATTTTTAGCGGAATAGTAATTATCGGAAGTTTAATTTTCTGGTATTTGTTAAGGCAACAAACTGTTAAAATTAAAGAGGAGAAAAAATCTTCTCTCACTGAAATTCCGGAAGCTAAACCTTCTTTTGTTCAAAAAATCTTTTCTCCTAAATTCAAAATTCAGAAAATTGAGCCAAAAATGAAAGAAGTTTCAATAAAAGCACAGCCAGAAGAATTAGAATCAAAACATGCTATCCAAGTTACTGGAAAAAAAGAATACCAGCCCATCAGTTTAGATTTATTAGAAGGGGACAAAGGGGCTCCTATGGCTGGCGATACGAAAACAAATTCATTAATAATTAAAAAAACTTTAGAAAATTTTGGTATTTCTGTGGAGATGTCGGAAATAAATATTGGGCCTACAGTTACTCAATATACTCTAAAACCCTCCGAAGGAATAAAACTATCCAGAATTACTACTCTTTCCAATGATTTATCTTTGGCTTTAGCAGCACATCCTATTAGAATTGAGGCTCCTATTCCGGGAAAATCATTAGTAGGAATTGAAATTCCTAATAATGTTAGGGCAAAAGTCAGATTAAAAGACCTGCTTTCTAATTCTAATTTTCAAAATTCTGCTTCTAATCTAAATATTGCTTTAGGCAGAGATGTTTCGGGGAGAGCTCTTTATGCTGATTTGGAAAGAATGCCTCACCTCTTAGTAGCTGGTTCTACCGGTACGGGAAAAACAATATTTTTGAACAGCTTGATTTTATCGCTTCTTTATCAAGGCGGACCAAGTCTTTTGAGGTTTATTTTAATTGACCCGAAGAGAGTGGAATTCTCAGTCTATAATGGTCTTCCTCATCTTTTAACACCGGTAATTTATGATGCTCAGAAAACAGTAAATGCTCTTCATTGGCTTACATCGGAAATGGAAAGAAGGTTTGATTTGTTATCAGCAGAGAAAGCCAGGAATATTGGTTCTTACAATGAAAGCGTTTTAAAACACGACGGAAGAGAACCGCTGCCATATATTATTTTAATTATCGACGAACTTGCCGATCTAATGGCTGCAAAAGGAAGAGATGTAGAAGCAGGAATTGTCAGATTAGCTCAAATGTCGAGAGCTGTTGGAATTCATTTAGTAGTAGCCACCCAAAGACCATCGGTAGAAGTAATTACCGGTTTAATCAAGGCTAATATTACTTCCCGTGTTACTTTTCAGGTTGCTTCTCAAGTTGATTCCAGGACAGTTTTAGATATGGCTGGTGCGGAAAAACTTTTAGGTTTGGGAGATATGCTTTTTGTGTCAGCTGAAATTGCTAAGCCTAAAAGAATTCAAGGGGCTTATATTTCTGAAAAAGAAGTGAGAAATGTAGTAAATTGTATAAAAAGCGAACTTCCAGAAACTAAAATAGAAGAAGGGATATCGGAAAATCATTTAGCCGAAGATCTGGAAAAAACCTTAACAGTACCTGAGACAGAAATAGAAAATTTTTATGGCGGAGAAGATCCTTTATATGAAGAAGCAAAGAGAATAGTTATTGAAGCCAGAAAAGCTTCATCTTCTCTTTTACAAAGAAGATTAAGAATTGGTTATGCCAGAGCAGCCAGATTGATTGATATGCTGGAAGAACAGGAAATAGTCGGACCTGGAGAAGGAGCTAAACCAAGAGAGATTTTAATAAAAACCGAGGAAGAAGAAAAAGAGGATGAAGAATGGCAAAAATTATAATAATTGCTATAATTAAAACATGGTTAAGAAAAAGGAAAAAAATTCGCTGGATGGCAAAGAAAATAAAGATTTAGAAGAAGTAATAGAAGAAATTAAACAGCGGTTTGGTGAAGGAGCAATTATGAAACTAAGAGAAGTAAGAGCTGTTGATGTTGATGTAATTCCTACAGGTGCCCTTTCTTTGGATTTAGCTTTGGGAGTAGGTGGAGTTCCTCGAGGGAGAGTAATTGAAATTTTTGGTCCTGAAAGTTCTGGTAAAACCTCTCTTTCTCTACATATTTTGGCTGAAGCTCAGAAAAAAGGGGGAGTAGGTGCTTTTGTTGATGCTGAACATGCTTTGGACCCTGATTATGCTAAGAGAATTGGCGTTAATATTGATGATTTATTGATTTCTCAGCCCGATTCCGGAGAGCAGGCATTACAAATTGTTGAAACATTAGTTAGATCAGGAGAAGTTGATGTGATTGTAATTGATTCGGTAGCTGCTTTGGTTCCTAAAGCTGAAATTGCTGGTGAAATGGGAGAATTTCAAATTGGCCTTCAAGCAAGATTAATGAGTCAATGTTTGAGAAAGCTTTCAGGAATTGTTTCCAAAACTAAAACAATTGTTATTTTTATTAATCAAACCAGGATGAAGATTGGAATAAGATTTGGTAATCCAGAAACTACTTCTGGAGGATTAGCTCTGAAATTTTACTCTTCAGTTAGAATTGATTTAAGAAGAATTGCTCAAATTAAAAAAGGCGATGAAATTATCGGCAATCGGGTAAAAGCTAAAATAGTTAAAAATAAAGTAGCCGCCCCTTTCAAGACGACTGAATTTGATATTTATTACAACGAAGGTATTTCTAAAATGGCTGATATTATCAATACCGGCGTGAAATATGAATTAATTAAAAAAGCTGGTTCTTGGTTTCAATATGAAGATACAAAGATTGGCCAGGGTATGGAAGCAAGTAAAAATTTCTTAAAAGAAAATCCTGAAATAGCCAAAAAGATAGAAAAAGAAATATTAAAACAAATTTAATTGCCTTGCTCTCTTAATTGATTTAGCTAAAAATCTTTGGTGTTTAGCACAAAGCCCGGTTTTTTTCCGGGATTTTATTTTTCCCAATCCGGACATAAACCTTTGGAGAAGTTCAGTATTTTTAAAATCTATTTCTTTGATGTTTTTCGTACAAAAATAACATGCCATAGCTAAATATTTTTTAATTTTTAAAGCGGTATATCACGAACATCAATCTCATCTTCTTCAATAATAGGAATTTCTTCTTTATCTTTATTAGGTGAATTCTCAGCCATTGGAGCAGAAGGAGTTATTTTACCAGCAGATTTAGGTCCCAATTGAAGACCTTCGGCAATGATTTCTGTTCTCCATCTTTGATTACCAGTTGAATCCTTCCAACTTCGATTTTGAATTCTTCCTTCAATTAAAATTAAAGAGCCCTTGGTCAAATATTGAGAGGCAATATCAGCCAATCTGCCGAACATAACAATATTATGAAAGTTCGTTTGCTGTTTTTTTTCTTTATTTTTATCAAAATAAAATCTATCGGTGGCTAAACCGAAAGAAACTACGTTTTGACCGGAAGGCAGAACTCTGAGCTGAGGATCTTGGGTTGCTCTGCCGACCAAAAAAACTTTATTTAAGTTCATGATTTATCGAGTATTTCTGTTAATTTTTTGTCAATTTCTTCTAACTCGACCTTTGTTTTTATTTTAGGCGTTTTTTGGCGACGCAAATTTGGTAAAGAGGTAGCTTTTTTAACTAATCTTTTAGTTAAAATTAAATAGCGGAGAACCCGATTTTCTTCTTTTAGATTTTTTTCTAAATTAACTATTTTTTCTGGAGAAAGATAAAAATATAAACTAACTAAATATCCTGTATTTTTTCTAATCATTTCTCCTGATTTATTCAAAGTTCCTCCGGCTTCTTGAACAAAAGAAATAATTTTATCTTGAATTTGCTTTATTTTATCTTCAGAATTTTCTAAAGATGTTATATAACTTAATTGATAAGATTTCATTTTTTTATTGATAAACTTTTTATTGATAAACTTATAGAAATATAATATAATAAATTTAGATTATCGTCAATAAAATGAAAAATTTAAAGGAAATAACTAAAAAAGAATTGGAAGCAATAAAAGTTGTTAGTTTTGATATTGATGGTGTTATTATACCAACTGGTACCGAATTAAGAGAAAATATTGATGGTACTGAGTTGTATATGAAATCAAAACAATTGTCAAATAAGTTTATTGAAAACTTAAAACAGCTTAAAAAATATATCTATTTGAATTTTTCTTCGGGTAGAAATATTCTTTATTTAAAAAGTTTGACTAATGAAATTTTTGATAATAAAACTTTCCTTCAAGCAGAAAATGGAAATATAACTTGGATTAACGGAAAAATTATTCATCCGAATTATCAGGAAAAATATTTTTATAAATTAAAAATCATAAAAGAAAAAATTAAACAGATGATGAAAGGAAATAAAAAGATACGAGGATTCGAACCAAAACTTTTTATTTTAACAGTCCATTGCGACCAAATGAAAGAAATACCAAATTTAGTTAAAAAATTAGATAAAGAAGACGAATTATATTGCCTTTGGACCAATGAAGGTTATGATATTGGCAGTAAAATTATGAATAAAGGAAAAGCTATTATTACTTTGGCTAAGTATCTTAAGATTGAGCCAAAGCAGATTATGACAACCGGTAATAATTATAATGATGCCGAAATGCTTGAATATGGCAAGGGTGTTACGGTAGAACCGGAAAGGGTAAAGGCAGAATATTACATTGAACATAAATCGGAAGAACTGGGAGGAGAATTATTGGTTGAGTTTTTACTTAATTATTTTCAAAAATAGAACAGATTATATCAGGCCCATTTTTTTCTTGGTTTCTTCCAAGGTTGATTGGGCAAGAATTTCAGCTCTTTCAGCTCCTTTTTGTAAAATTTCTTTAATATAAACTTCTCTTAAAAGAAGTTCTTTTCTTTTTCGGCGAAAAGGCTCTAAATGTCTTATTAAAAGCTCGGCTAAAGATTTTTTAAAATCAGCATATCCTTTTTTATTAAATTTCTTTTCAATTTCTTTGATTGATTTATCAGAGAATAAAGAATAAATAGTTAAAAGATTAGAAATTCCCGGCTTGCTGTCCGCATATTTAACAATCCGACCCAAGTCGGTTACGGCAGCCATCACTTTTTTCTTAATTACTTCCGGTTCATCAAAAAGAGAAATATAGCTTTGAGGTCCTAAAGATTTTGACATTTTCTTTTTAGGATTATTCAAAGCCATAATCTTTGCTCCTATTTTTGGTATCTGGACTTTCGGCTCCTTAAAAGTTTTACCAAATTTTTGATTGAATTTTCTGGCAATAGTTCTGGCTAATTCAACATGCTGTTTCTGGTCTTTTCCTACTGGTACCAAATCTGTTTGATAAAGCAAAATGTCGGCAGCCATTAAAATCGGATAGTTCAAAAGTCCGGCATTGATATTTTTCTTAAACTGTCTGGCTTTTTCTTTGTACTGGGTCATACGCATTAAATCGCCAATAGGGCATACTGTAGATAACAACCAACAGAGTTCTGTGTGAGCTTTTACTCGAGACTGGACATAAATAATTGATTTTTCCGGATTGAATCCTACAGCTAAATAAGTAATAGCAGTTTCAATAATTCTTTTCTGAAAATTTTCTGGCTGATAGGGAATAGTAATAGCATGTAAATCAACAATTGAAAAAATACATTCAGCTTTTTCCTGAAGCTCAACAGATTGTTTAAGCATTCCCAGATAATTTCCAATATGTAATTCGCCTGTTGGTTGAATACCAGAAAATACTCGCATATATTTTATACTTCTATTACTACTGGCAATATCATCGGCCTTCTTTGAGTTTTAACATATAAAAACTTGCCTATTTTGTTTCTAATTTCATCTTTGACATAGATCCAATTTACAGCTCCTCCTGAACCGGCCGCCTGATTAACAATTTCAATTACTCTTTTCCGAGTTTGATTTAATAAATCTTTTGATTCTCTCAGATAAACAAATCCTCTTGATATTATATCAGGAGAACCCTTCACCTGGCCAGTTTGTCTGTCAATTATAGCTACGATTACAAACATTCCGTCCCTGGATAACATTTGTCTGTCACGGAGAACTATTTCTCCGACATCTCCAATTCCCAAACCGTCAACCATTATATAATTTGAGGGAACATTTTTTTTGTCAATAAAAATCCTGTCTTGGTTTAAATTGATAATTTGCCCATTTTCAGCTGTAATGATATTTTTTTCAAGAACACCTGTTTCTTTAGCTATTTCACTATGAGCAACTAACATTGAATATTGGCCGTGGATAGGGATAAAGAACTTCGGCTTTATAATTTCAATCATTTCTTTCAATTCTTCTTTATGAGCATGGCCTCCGGCATGAATATCCATCATTTTGTAATGGAAAACTTTAGCTTTTTGTCTTAAAATACCATCTTTAAGAATCTGAACTGTTCTTTCATTTCCTGGAATAACTGAAGAAGAAAGAACTATACTATCTCCTTTTTTAAAACGGATAAGTCGATGTTCTTTATTAATGATCTTCATTAAAACTGCGCGTCCTTCTCCCTGAGCACCGGTACAAAGAATAGTTAATTTTGAATCAGGATAATTTACAAGCTCCTTACTTTTGATCAAAGTGCCTTTTTTTATTTTGATGTAACCCAAGTTTTTGGCAATTTCAACGTCGTTTTTCATTGAATAACCTTCAATCAAAACTTTCCGATTATATTTTTCTGAAAGGGTAATCATTTGTTGAATTCGGTTAATCAGAGAAGCAAAAGTAGCGGCAATAATTCTGCCTGGAGAATCTTGAAAGATTTTCTCCAAATTTTGTTCAATGGTTTTTTCAGAAAGAGAGTGATTTTCCTCTTCGGCTCCGGTTGAATCCGACATTAAAAGAAGAACTTTTCTTTTGGAAAGAGTTTTTAATTTTTCAAAATCAGTAGGCAAGTCGTTAACCGGATTTGGGTCAAATTTGAAATCGGAAGTGTCTATAATATTACCGACAGGAGTTTCAATAAAGAATCCTAAATTACCAGGAATATTATGATTTTGCCTGAAAAATTCAATCTTAAAAGGGCCTAATTGGATTCTATCTCCTGATTTGACTGTTTCAATATTAAGTTTTGGCTGATTTGGAAATTCTTCCTGCCTTTTTAAAATAATTCCCTTAGTTAAAGCAGAGGCAAACATTTTAGGATTGCCAATTTTTCCAATAAAATAAGGGATAGCACCAATATGATCATAATGGCCGTGAGTAAAAATTATTCCTAAAATATTTTTTTCTTTGTTTCTAAGATAACTGATATTTGGAATAATACAATCAATTCCAGGCATATCCTCTTCGGGAAAACGCAGTCCCATATCGCAAATTAAAATCTTCTCTTGCCATTCAAGAAGTATCATATTTCGACCAACTTCTCCAAGTCCGCCTAAAGGAATAAGTTTAAGGTTTTGTTTTTGTTGTATATTCATAGTGCCGCGGGTGGGACTCGAACCCACAAGCTTTTTAGCACTGACTCCTGAAGCCAGCATGTTTGCCAATTTCATCACCGCGGCTCTTTAACACTTGAATACTCCAGCTTTTTTAATAAGAGTTTTGTTTTGAGAAATCCAATTAAATAGTTTTTCAACTCCTTCTTTTGGAGAAATCTTAGGCTGCCAGCCAAGTTCTTTTTTAATTTTCCTGATATCGGAAATATAAATCTTTTGATCACCCGGTCTCCAAGAACTGAATTTGTAATTAAATTTTTTACCAGATACTGTTTCTAAAATTTCAAACAATTCCCAGATGGAAAGAGAAAATTTTAACCCACCGCCGATATTATAAACCTTACCGCGAGTTTTCTTGATATTTCTGAGAGCCAAATCATAAGCTGAAATTAAGTCATCAATATATAAAACATCTCTAACCTGTTTGCCGTCGCCAAAAATAGTAACCGGTTTATTAAACAATAAAGCGTTGCAAAACCAAGCTAACCAACCTTGTTCTTCAATTCCAAACTGATTAGGACCATAAATTCCTGATTGCCGAAAAACAATTGTATTTAAACCATAAATTCTTGCATAGTCAATCGTATATTGGTCGCCAGTACCTTTTGAATTTCCATAAGGTCCACAAAAATCAAGAGGATATTTTTCATCGATGCCTTTAATATTTTTATAAGAATATCTTTTCTTTTTTTCAACTACTGGAACATCAGTCATTTCTCCATAAACTTTGTTTGTAGAACTATAAAGTAAACTGGCTTTTGGACTCTCTTTTCGCATCGCTTCTAAAACATTGAATGTACCAAAGGCATTTATTTCAAAATCTTCTCTGGGATTAGTTACTGAAGTCACCATCGTGGTTTGCGCAGCTAAATGTAAAACTATATCTGGTTTATATTTTTTAAAAGTTTCTAATAACTTTTTGTCATTCCTGATATCTCCTTTAATAAAAATAAAATTTCCTTTCTGATTTTTTAACCAATCTAAATTTTGTTTAGCTCCGGCTCGGGAAAGATTATCATAAACAATGATTTTATATCCTTTTTTAAGATAATAAGAAGCAGCATTGGTTCCAATAAATCCTGCACCTCCGGTAATTAAAACTTTTTTGGACATATTATTTTTCATTCCAATTTTTAATAGCTTCTTCCCATCTTTCAAAAGTTCCCACATCTTGCCATTTTCCTTTCCATTTATATCCGAAAAGTTTGCCTTCCTTGGCTAGTTTAGGAAAAAGGTCTTCTTCTAGCATTGAGAACTTAGCTTTTTTAAAAGGATAATATTTTTTAACCTCAGGACTTAAAATAAAAATACCTGAATTAATAAAATTAGAAGGAGGATTAGGAGATTTTTGTAGAAATTCTATAATTTTATCACCTTTCATTCTAACAGAACCATATGTGCTAGGATCATCAACTTTTATTAGACCGATAGTAACTGTTGCTTTTTTCCTTTTATGCCAAGCAACCATTTTCTTTAAGTTTAATTCTTTTAATTCATCTCCGTTTGATATCACAATTGGTTCGGAAAACCATTTTGGATCTACTTTTTTAACAATAGGGGTGAAAGTTCCGGAGGGTTTTGGCTCAACTATTAATTCGATCTTTTCTCTTGGAAAATAAGTTACTTTCCACTTATAAAAATCTTCAAGGTGGCTTTTTTGGACATTAATCTTTATATCGTCAATTCCATTTTTTAGATAAAGCTCTACTAAGTAGGTAAGGATTGGAATTTTACCTACTGGTAATAACGGTTTTGGAATTTCGTAGGTTAAAGGTCTTAATCTTGTTCCCTCACCGGCTGCTAAAATAAAACCTTTCATAAAATTTAATAAGTTACTATATTAAAAGGAAATCTAAATTTTTAGGTTTTGATTTAAGAGGTTTTTTAATATGTAGTAAAGGTATTTTAACATAGTTTTTATTTCTAATCCAGCCTCTTTTCGTATAGTAATAACAAGCTCCTTGGAGATGTTCAAAGAGAGAATAGTCGTTTTTACATTTTTCAGAAATCCAATTAGCCATTTTTAACTCTTTTTTAGCAGGGTTGATGGTTAAATGTTCGTAGTCCGAAGGAATAATAACAAAATCACCCTTTTTTGCTTCAGTGAAATAACAATCTTCAATATTTTTCCCTTTACCTTTTTGAGCAAAATAAAAAGCTTTTCCTTCTAAGACTTGAATTAATTCTTGAAACTTTTCTTTATGTTTATGACCTTTAGTTTTGGGAAATTCTCTGCCTAACATATTAGGAGGCATTATAGTAATGTCGTATCTTAAACCATTTTTTTTCTTGACGTTGCGATAGACATAATAAATTTCAGAATTAAAAGCATTTTTAGCCCATTTCTGGTCATAGAGAACTTTTTTCATTTCATCTAAATGTCTTATCTGAGGTTTATTTTTTATTTCCATGCTCTTTTTGTTTTAATATACCAGTTTTCAATTCCGGAAAATCTTTTTGAAGGATCACTAATCAATTTCGTATCTATTCCTTTAATTTTTTTAGAAACAAAATAAAGATAATCCGGATTAACTAAAAATACCACAGGAGCATCTTCAATTAAAATATTTTGAAATTCTTCTAATTTTTCTTTTCTAATTTCATCATCCAACGATTGTCGAGCTTCTTCCAGTAGCTTATCGCATTCTTTGTTTTCATATATGGATAAGTTTAAACCGGGGTCCTTTTTTTGCAGAGATGACCAGAAGGGAAAAGGGTCGGGGATAGCTCCTAAAACTTCGCCGAATAACAAAGCTTCGTAATCCCTGGGCTTAATAATTTCTCTTTCTAAAGTGAAATTATCAAAAGTTTTAATTTCAGTTTCAATCCCAAGTTTTTCCAACTGGGATTTGACCATAGAAGCCATTTCAATTAATAATGGCTGGTCTACAGTAGTTAAAGAAAATTTCAAAGGAATTGTTTCTTCAGAGGACTGAAAATAAATTTCATTTAATTTTGCCCGAGTGCTTGTTTTAACTTCACCTGTTCCCTTAGTAAGATTGTAAGGAGATAAAACGTCTTCTTTATATTTTTCCTGAAAACGGATTACAGCTGCTTTTGTTTTTGAGCCGAAATAGCTGGTTACTTCGCCTTCGGGATAAATTTCGGGGTCTCTAGCTAAACATTCTTGGAGTTTTTTCACTTCGTTTCCTTCAGAACCGATTTTGAGATCACTTTTAAATTGAAAAGAAGGTTCTTCTTTAACGGTCTTTACTAATATGCCTTCTTGATTGAATTTGGTAAAACCAGCTTTATTCAAAAGTTCTTTAGCTTTTTCCGGATTAAAATCATAAATTTCTAAAGGTTTTTCAAATCCGTAGATTTCAGGAAGGATGGGGGAATCAATAATTTCACCGCGACCTCCCAGGACTTCTTGAACAATTTCTTCTTTATCAATTCCGTAATTAAGAGCTTGCCTTATTTTTTCTTCTGAAAAAAGTTTTAATTTTTGAGGATTTAAAAAAATAGCAAAATATCTTGGTAAGGAAAGAGAATATTGCTGAAATTGATTATTTTTAAAAGAAATATCTTTTGAAGGTCTTATGGAGAATCCGTTAATTTTTCCCAAATTAGCAGCAGCAATTAATTGTTCTTTATTGTTAAAAAATTGAAAAGAAATTTGTGAAATATTGGGCTTTTTCCCGAAATATTCAGAATTTCTTTCTAAATCCAAAGATTCGATATTACCTTCCTTTCCTTGAAATATTTTTTTGAATTTATAAGGTCCTGAACCAACTGGCGCCAGATTATAAGTAGCAAGAGGAAAATTTTGAGAAGAAATATCTTGCCAGATGTGTTTGGGAATTATTTTTACAGTACAGTTTTCAAGAAAAACCGCTGAAGGGTTTTTTAGAGTAAAACGGAAAGAACTGTCAGAAATTTTTTCTACTTCAACTCCCAGCCAATTTACTCTTAAGGGGCTGTTTATTTCCGGATTTTGAATTGCTTCAATTGTAAAAATTACGTCGTCAGCTGTGAGAGGTTTAGAATCGTGCCAGAAAAGATTTTCTTTTAAAGAAAATTCATAAATAATTCCTTCTTCTAAAACTTTATAATCTTCTTTTACTAAATCGGGAATGATTTTTCCATCGGGACTGTATTTCATCAGTCCTGAAAAAATCATTTCTACCAAATCCCTATTAACGTCAGAGGTTTCAGCATAAATAGGATTAATATATCTTGGTCCTCCATTTTCAGTCAAAATACCTTCAATATATTTTCCTCCAATAGCAGCTTTGACTTCCGTGTTTTGAAAGTAAAAATTAATTAATAGAAAAATAGAGGAACTTAGAAAGAAAAATAAAAAAATAAGAAAAATATTTTTTTCTTTTTTAGTCAGTACCTTAAAAAATTGTCTCCATTGCGATTTAGATGGCAATTTCATATTAAGCTAAATAATGAGGTTCAACAGGGCTAAAATGATAAATAAAGCTCCGAGAATACAGGTAGCCCAAAGAAGTTTCTGTTGAATTCCGCGCCTGGTAGCATAAAATCCACCTCCTCCTCCGAAAGCTGAACCTAAAGCTGTTCCTCTCTGTTGTAAAAGAATGGAAATTATTAAGAGGACAGCAACGATAATTTGAGCAATTGGTAAATATTGTTCCATTGTTATTCTATAATTACTTTTTGTTTTGATTTATAAAGTCCTAAGAAAAAACTGATTCCCCAAATAATAGCCGTGGTTAAAAAAAGTGGGATTATTCCTTCAATAATTAATTCGGGAAAGAAAATATCTACAGCCCAAACTATAATCATATTGAGCACTAATCCAAAAAGTCCAAGGGTAAGTATTCGTAAAGGCAATGTAATTATTTTCAGAATCGGCTTAATAAAAAAATTAATTAGTCCTAAAGCAGTACCTATTAGAAGCAAAATCTGCCAAGTAGCTGTAAAATCTATTCCGAATAAACTGGACTGGCCCGGAATAACTTCTAAGCTTACTCCAGGGACAAAACGAGTTGCTAAAAAAAATCCTGAAACACCGGCAATAATTTGCAAAATTAAATATCCCATAAAAGTAGTTTAATGCTTCACTTTAGATAATAGCAAAGAATAGTAATATTAGCAACCTTTTACATATTTAGAATTGACAAAAAACTTTTACTGATTTAAGATATTAGATTAGTGATTAAAGGTCATAAAATAATTTATTAAAATTTATGGAAATCAAACCATTATATAGTTATATCTTAATTGAGCCGGTAAAAGAAGAAGAAAAAACTAAAACAGGCATTTTACTTCCTGAAACAGCTGAAAAAGAAAAACCGGAACAGGGCAAGGTAATTGCTGTAGGTCCTGGAAAAAAAGACAAGACAGGAAAATTTATTCCTTTAGAAGTAAAAGCAGGGGACATGGTTTTATTTACTGAATACGGTCCGAATAAAATTAAGGTCGAAGACAAAGAATATTTAATTGCTAAAGAAGAAGATATTTTAGCAATTTTAAAGTAAATTTATGGCGAAACAAATAAAATACAACGAAGAAGCCCGGAGAAAAATAAAAATAGGTGCTGATAAATTAGCCGATACTGTGAAAGTTACTTTAGGTCCCAAGGGAAGAAACGTTGTTTTAGACAAAGGTTTTGGACCTCCAACTATTACTAATGACGGAGTAAGTATTGCTAAAGAAATTGAGTTGGAAGATAAAATTGAAAATTTAGGAGCTGAAATTTTAAAGGAGGTAGCAGAAAAAACTAATGATGTTGCCGGTGATGGAACAACCACGGCAGTTATTTTAGCTCAGGCACTTATTTCCGAAGGTTTGAAAAATGTTACTGCAGGTGCTAATCCTTTAGAAATCAAAAAAGGCATTGACAGAGGAGTGAAGGCGATTATCGAGAATTTAAAAAAAATAGCCAAACCAATTTCCAAAAAAGAAGAAATTGCCCAAGTGGCAACTATTTCAGCTGAAGATAAAGAAGTTGGTAATTTGATTGCCGAGGTGATGGAAGAAGTTGGTAAAGACGGAGTTATTACGGTTGAAGAATCAAAAACTTTCGGTATTCAAAAAGAAATTGTAAAAGGACTTCAGTTTGATAACGGCTATATTTCTCCTTATATGATTACTGATACCGACAAAATGGAAGCTGTTTTTGAAGATCCATATATTTTAATTACTGATAAAAAAATCTCTTCTTTGCAGGAAATTTTACCAGTTATGGAAGCAATTATTAAGACCGGCAAGAAAGAATTAGTTATTATTGCCGAGGAGGTAGAAGGAGAGGCCTTAACCACTTTAATTGTTAATAAATTAAGAGGAATATTTAATACTTTAGCTGTTAAAGCTCCTGGATTTGGCGACAGAAGGAAAGAAATGCTTCAGGATATTGCCGTGGTAACCGGAGGACAATCGATATCAGAAGAACTTGGTTTGAAGCTGGAAAATGTTGATATAAAACAATTAGGCCAAGCTCGAAAAGTTGTTTCCTCTAAAGAAAATACTACTATTATTGAAGGCAAAGGAGAAAAAGAAAAGATTGATGCCAGAATTAAACAAATTAAAAAAGAGCTGGAAAAAACAGAATCTGATTTTGACAAAGAAAAATTACAAGAGCGTTTAGCTAAATTAGCCGGAGGAGTAGCTGTGATTAAAGTAGGAGCGGCTACCGAAGTTGAACAGAAAGCAAAACAACATAAAACCGAAGACGCTTTAGCTGCTACCAGAGCTGCTGCCGAAGAAGGAATTGTTCCTGGAGGCGGAGTAACTCTCTTACGTTCTATATCTGTTTTAGAAGATATAGAGGCTGAAGGCGACGAAAAGACAGGAATAAATATCTTAAAAAGAGCAATAGAAGAACCTATTAGACAAATTGCTGAAAATGCTGGAATAGATGGAGCAGTTGTAGCCGAGGAGGTTAAAAAGAAAGAAGGAAGTTACGGCTTTAATGCCCAGACTATGAAATATGAGGATTTAATGCAATCAGGAATTATTGACCCGGCCAAAGTGATAAGAAGCGCTTTGGAAAACGCTGCTTCAGCTGCTTCAATGTTTTTAACTACCGAAGCCGTGGTAGCGGAAAAACCAGAAGAGAAGAAAGAATCGGCTGGAGGAGGAATGCCTCAAATGCCGATGGGATACTAATTAGAATTTTAAATTAAATTAAAGACTTCTCTCAGTTGCTTTGGGAGGAGTTTTTAGTTATAGTGAGAATGAGAGGAGAGGTGCAAGAGTGGTTTAATTGGCAGTCCTGGAAAGACTGTGTGCCTTTACGGGTACCGTGGGTTCGAATCCCACCCTCTCCGCCAAGAATATTTAGTATCGGAAGGCCCGATTAGTAAAATGGACCTAAACTATGACTAAGAAAAAGATTCGTAAGAAAAAAGTAAAGAAAACGAAGAGACCTTTCTTTGATTTTCAGGGGAATAGATTTACTAAACTCGCAAGAGATTACCATTACGAGTTGTTACATTTGACGACTGATCTCCGACGTATTAATCAGAAACTTCAAGAATCAGTAGCACTGTGTAACTATCAGATAAGTTGTATCAGCAAGAAAGATTGCGGGCATCTTGTTTCGCGAACTGGCTTTGTTCACTTCGAGAATTCTTTGTATCACATTGAGAATTTTACTTTTCGAGTAACTGGTTATCGCGATAAAGTAATTCAGTTTGTAAATCAAGGTCTAAGGATTGGTTTTGACGAAAAGAGTATGGGAATACTTTCAACTATAATTAGCCACGGTATTATTAGGGATGCACGCCTAGACACAGAATTAAAAAAATTTGATAAAGACAAAGATTTTAAAAGTACTTTGAGTGAAAGAATTTTGATGACTCACCGTCGATACTATGGCAAGGAGGGTGGATACAGTAATCTAATGATCCCAAATATTGAATCTAAGGACCCGAAAGTGATGTCCAAACTCTGGAAACAAAATATTCAAGCGAAAGCAAGCCGTGCGAATAGGTTGGTGCTGAAAGTAATGGAGATGAATGATCGGATAATGGAGAAAATAAATAACTATCTTAAGAAACATCCGGTTCAATAAAAATGAAAATATAGTCTGACCCGAGAGCCTCGGTTCTCAATCGGGAAATCTGTTAAAATAGCCTTGTGAGATACTTTCTCATGGATACTTAACCCATGGCTACCGCCAAGACAATTTATTATCGGTTTGACCCAAATACATAGTTTCAAGCATCTTATGAAAAATTTTCATCCAAAACTAGATAAAAAAACGGGTAGATTTCTACCCATCCTGCCAGGCGAAAAGCCACAAAAAATGAAAGACATGGAAAAAGTATTGCGTGTTAAGTTCGAAAAAGACTATAAAGATTTATATTTAAGTGAGAGAATGGGACAGAAATTATTTGCGCGTCGCTGGGGAACATCTAGTAGAAATTTAATTTTTGCTAAAAATCTCCGTAGTCATCGAAGATCGTGGGTCCAAATGTTAAACTTACCGTCTCGCGACAAAAAACTTTTAAATAATAAACCAAAAATCGTTGGATCTTGCTGTGAACTATGCGGAGAAAAAGACTGTTCTTTAGATAAGGCACATTGGATTGAAAATGCCGAAAAAGGAAGCTCAAAATCATTCAATATATTAAATCTTTGTCCTAACTGTCATCGGAAATTAGACAGGGGTGATAATCTGGTAATTCAAAATGCAAGGGCGATACTTTTGACAAGAGAGATTCGTAAACTTATAAATTTAGAAAAGGACGAAAAATTACTACGCCAATATCTAGTGGAATTGTGTGAAAAGATTCTCGGTGCTCGAAGATAATATCCCGACCCACGTGCCTGGCTTAGCGAGTACCACAAATATCATCAAAACACCTTCAAATAATTAATACTTAACCTGAGTGTCCCGCCAAGACAATTTCTTATCGACGCAACCCGATTAATCTAAAATAAATTGCGGCTCAAGTGCTTATCAAAAAAATCACCTTCTTGGGTGATTTTTTTATGTTGCACTTCAGAGTAGAATGTATCACGGAAATATTGACAGAAATTAATTAGTGTATTACTCTTTAAACATAATAAATTAGCTCTTTTCATTATTTACTTGCGAATTAGTAGTCATAGCCAAAAGCCACTGATTTTTCGGTGTCTACTGGCTATGACTACAGAAGTAGCCCGCTAGCAAAAGGAGAAAACGCTAATGACAGCGAAAACCTATGATCGGCAGACTGCCAAATTTCTCGCCGTGGTCGGCGAGAACATGCCCGAGCTTTCGGGCGATGTGATGCAGAGATGGATTCAAAACCCCAGGGCTGTGCAGAAAGCTCTCAGTAATGCATTTTGTTCACCCGATCCCGAATTCAATATCTGGAAAACCATCAACCTTGGCACCGGCCTCAAGACCGCTGATGATTTCCGCAAAGCCCTGAAGGACAACGGATTTGATATCAGCCACTGGGCCGACGACATCCTTGGAAAGCCAGCTTTTACAGTAGCTACCGAGACGATCGAGGTGGATCTTGTAAAAGTCACGCTTGCCGAACTCGGCTTCAAGAAAGGTGCCCGGAGCGACCAGATATACGAACGCGCCAAGGAACTCGGACTTGAGCTCTGTCCACCAGAAGTCGGTCCTCAACTGCGTCTGCAATGCCAAGACCAGCCGAACAACGAGTGGGTTCTTATATGGATGGAGCCCATTATCGATTCTGCTGGTCACCCGCGCGTGTTCTTAGTGGGGTGTCTTACCTCGAAGCTATGGCTCTGCGGCAGTTTGGATTGGGACAATCCTGACTTTATCTGGGATCCTGCCGATTTCTTGGTCTTCTGCAAGTAAAAAAGTCCTTGGACTCTTGGGAATTTGGTTCTTGTTTGGGAAACTCGATTTCTTGGTCCCTTGGACGACGGAGCTCTCTTTCACATCTGTGGGAGAGAACTTTTCTTTTAATAAAAATGAGTTATAATTAAAATCGGATAGTAAACGAATCTGTCCACGACTAAGGTCGGAACGGCCGAAAGTGTCCCGCATAATAATTAATTTTTATTTTTAAATTTATGGACTGGATTTTCATTCACGGTATTAAAATTATTTGCATTTTAGTTGCTGCTTTTTTAATTAATCATTTTGGTAAAAAACTTGTTGGAAAAACAATCAGGCAAGCAGTTAAATCCGAAAACAAGGAAGCAGAAGAAAAAAGGGAAAATACATTAATTGGAATTTTTAACGGTGCTTTAAATATTATTGTTTGGTTTATGGCCGTAATGCTGGTCCTGCCGGAATTTGGTATAAATATTGCGCCTATTTTAGCTGGCGCTGGAATTGTTGGCGTGGCTCTTGGTTTTGGCGCTCAGTATGTAGTGAGAGATTTTTTAGCCGGTCTTTTTATAATTATTGAGAATCAGTATCGAATAGGAGACGTGGTTTGTTTAGATGAAATCTGCGGAGGAGTGGAAGATATTACTTTAAGAAAAACAGTTTTAAGAGATTTGGACGGTAAAGTTTACCATATTCCTAACGGCTCGTTTAAAGTGGCTGCTAATCTGACTAAAGATTTTTCCAGAGCGCACATGAATGTTTCCGTAGCTTACAAAGAAGATATAGACAAAGTAATGACTTTGATTAATAAAGTAGGGCAGGAAATGGCGGTTGAATCTCCTTGGAATGAATATATTATAAAGCCGATTCAGGTAGCAGGGCCAGGACCAGATAAATTTGGCGAATCTGGCGTAGAAATAAAAGTTTTAGGAGAAACAAAACCTCTTAAACAATGGGATACCTTAAAAGAGTTTAGGCGAAGATTAAAAATTGCTTTTGATAAAGAAGGCATAGAAATTCCATTTCCACAAATGTCAGTTTGGTCAAGAGAAAAATCAGAGAAATAATCTTTTATGTTAAGTCCGGTTGAGGAAATTAAATCGCGATTGGATATTGTTGAAGTTATTGGTAGTTATATCAAACTGCAAAAAGCCGGAATAAATTATCGGGCTCTTTGTCCTTTTCATTCGGAAAAGACTCCTTCTTTTTTTATATCTCCAGCAAAGCAAATTTGGCATTGCTTTGGTGGTTGTTTTCCTTCAGGTTCTTTAATTAAAACATTTAGAGGGTATCACAATATTGAAGATGTGCAAATTGGTCAGCAAGTGCTTACGCACCAGGGAAGGTTTATGCCAGTTATTAAAACCTTTAAACGACCATACAATGGAGAAATAGTAGACATAAGAGTACGTAAATCTAGCGATTGGGTTTCTTTGACCGCCGACCATGAAGTGTATGCTATAAAAACAAAAAATTGTAGACAAAAAAATCGGGAAACAAGAATTTGTCAATGGCGTTGTTCACGAAATTGTCCTACAAAATATTTTTTAGATTATAAAATAGAGAAAATTCCAATAGGTAATATCTCCATAAATGATTATTTGCTCTTTCCTATTGATACGAAAGAAGAAGATAAAAAGTTCATAAATTTGAATGACTATTTTACTCGTAGGATTAGTGACCATGACAGAAGATCAAAAAAATTTCCCACGAAAGTGGAAATGAATGAAGACTTTTTAAAATTGATAGGATACTGGATTGCAGAAGGTAGTGTTGATAATTATGGGCACATCATATTTAGCATCGCTACTTATGAAAAAGATTTTGCCAAAGATATTATAAATTTCCTTAAAAATGTATTTAATTTAGAGAGTACTATTCGGCGTAAAAAGAGAAAAGAGTATAGGGGCTTAGACATTGTTGCTAATAGCTCTAATTTGGCTAATATTTTTGGAAACCTTTGCGGTAAAGGAGCAGAAAATAAACACATCCCTTTTGATTTTCAACATCTTCCTCCGAAGAAGCAAAGAATAATTTTAGAGGCGATTTTTAGAGGAGATGGATATACGGGTAGAGTAGCTAAGACAAAAACAGAAAGGTATTTCAAATCTATCGGTACTATTTCACCGGTTTTAACTGAACAATTACGAGATATTTTATTAAGATTGGGAATTATACCGACAATCATCACAAATAAAGCAAAAATTGATAAAAAAGGAGTTCATCATAGAAAATCATTTGAAATTTCCTGGCAGGAAAATATTAAATTACATTTTGCTGATTTTTATAAAAAAAATAATGTTTTATACGTTCTTTTTCCAGTTAAAGAAATTAAGAAAAGGAAGTTTAATGGTAGCGTTTATAATTTAACCGTAGACAAAGACCATTCTTATGTAGCTAATAATTTTGTGGTGGGGAACTGCGGTGAAGGAGGTGACATTTTTAAATTTGTAATGAAAATTGAGGGAGTGGAGTTCGGCGATGCTTTGAGAATTTTAGCTCAGAGAGCTGGCGTGGAATTAAAAAAACAATCTCCGGAATTAAAAACAGAAAGGCAAAGATTATATGAAATTTGCGAACTGGCAGCTCAATTTTTCGAAAGGCAGTTAGAATCAAAAGTAGGCCAAGAAGTAAAAGAATATCTTTTACAGAGAGGGATTTTAGAAGAAAGTATTAAGAAGTGGAGGCTCGGTTATTCGCCGGATGTTTGGCAAGGATTGTCTGATTTTTTAATTTCTAAAGGATATCAGAAAGAAGAAATAGAGAAAGCCGGCTTAGCTATTAAATCTGAAAAAGCTAAAGGAAATTTTTTTGACAGATTCAGAGGCAGAATTATTTTTCCTATTTTTGACTTGAACTCTCAGGTTATTGGTTTCGGAGGAAGAATATTCAAGTCCGATGATCCTGCTAAATATCTTAATACGCCCAACACTCTTCTTTATGATAAAAGCCAAACTTTGTACGGTTTGAATAAAGCAAAAATAGAAATTAGAAAAAAAGATTCTTGTATTTTAGTTGAGGGTTATACAGATGTTATTATGGTTTCCCAAGCAGGTAATGAAAATGTTGCAGCTGTTTCTGGAACGGCTCTAACTTCCTTTCAATTAAAAATTTTGAAAAGATATTCCAGTAATTTATTAACTTCTTTCGATATGGATATTGCCGGTGATTCCGCTACCAAAAAGGGGATTGATCTAGCTCAGACTCAAGGGTTTAATATAAAAGTAGTGCTTTTACCAAAAGGCAAAGACCCGGCCGAAATCATTGCCAAAGATCCCAATATTTGGAAAGAAGCTCTTAAATCAACAAAGTCAATTCTTGATTTTTATTTTGATACAACTTTTTCCAGTAGAGATTCCAAAACTCCAGAAGACAAAAGGGAAATTTCTAAAATCCTTTTGCCCGTTATTAGGAGAATTCCGAATAAAATTGAACAATCATTTTGGATTCAGGAATTGGCAAAGAAATTAGAAGTTAAAGAAGAAAGCGTTGAAGAAGAATTAAAAAAAACAAAAATTGAAAATATTGAGATAGTTTCTCTTCCTGCTGAAAACAAGAATCCTATAAAGTCGAGAAAAGAACTTTTAGAAGAAAGAATAGTTACTTTAATTATAAAATTTCCTAAAAATATAAATCTTATTGAAAAAGATAAACTAGTTGATTTTCCAGACGATATTCAGAAATTTTTAATTAGTTTAAGAAAAAATCAAAATCCTGACTCAGAGTTTTTTAATTATCTTTCACTGAAAGCAGAAATAGAAGATATAGAGGAAAAAGAAGTAGAATCTGAAATAAAATATTGCTTAGCAGAACTTCAATCCTTGAAAATTAAAAATAAACTGGATGAAATTTCCAAAGAAATTAAAAAAGCTGAATTCGAGAAAGATTCAAAAAAACTGGAAAAATTAACTCAAGACTTTAATCAATTAGCTAAAGAAATAATCGGATGAAAAAGAAAAAAACAAAAAAAATAAAAAAGAAAACGACCAAAAAAGCAGTTAAAAAAGTAGTCAAGAAGGCAACTAAGAAAACAGTTAAGAAGATTACCAAAAAAATAACCAAGAAAGTAGTTAAGAAAGCAATCAAGAAAACAAAAAAGAAAGCAAAAACTGTATCTAGCAGATCTAAAAAGATTTTCACCGAAGAGAAAATTCAGCAATTAATGGAAAAAGGAAGACAGCGTGGTTTTATTACGTCTTCGGAAATTTTAACCTCTTTCCCTGAAATGGAAAAGGATATTAATGGATTAGAGAAATTATATGATGAATTAGAAAAAAAAGGAATTGAAGTGAAAGAAGTCAAGGAATTTCTAGATTTAGATGCTTCTAAACCAGCTAAAAAACGTTTGGCATCAAAAATTGACCCGATTCAAATGTATTTAAAAGAAATTGGTTCTTATTCTTTTTTGACTGCAGAAGGGGAAAAAGAGTTATCTAAACGAATTGAAAAAGGGGACGAAGATGCAAAGAAAAAACTTGCCAAAGCTAATTTAAGATTAGTTGTTTCTATTGCTAAAAGATATATTGGTCGCAGCCCAAATTTAACCTTGCTTGATTTAATTCAAGAAGGAAATTTAGGATTATTCCGAGCAGTAGTGAAATTTGATTGGAGAAGGGGATATAAATTTTCAACCTATGCTACTTGGTGGATAAGACAGGCGATCACCAGGGCTTTGGCTGACCAGGCAAGAACTATTAGAATACCGGTTCATATGGTGGAAACTATCTCCAAATATACCCAAGCAAGGAGAAGACTTTTACAGGGTTTGGGCAGGGATCCCTTACCGGAAGAAATTGCTTCTGAAATGGGAATTGAAGTGGATAAAGTACGCCATATTATGAAAATCTCTCAAGAAACTATTTCTCTGGAAACGCCGGTTGGAGATAATGAAGAAGACAGTGTTTTGTCGGAATTTATTGAAGATGAAAAAGTTCCGTCTCCGTCAAAAACAGCGGCCAGAACTTTATTAAGAGAAAGACTAGAAGAAATTTTAATTGATTTAACTCCTCGAGAACAAAAAATTTTAGAAATGAGATTTGGATTAGACGATGGTGTTACTCATACTTTAGAAGAGGTTGGCCAGGTATTCGGAGTTACCAGGGAGAGAATTCGTCAGATTGAAGCTAAAGCATTAGAGCGTGTCAGAGAACATCGCTCCCTTAAAAAATTGAAAGGATATTGAAAATAGTATATAGTTAATGTATTCTGCGGTGGCGCAATGGTAGCGCGGGTGCCTGTTAAGCACTAGGTTGTAGGTTCGAATCCTACCCGCAGAGCCAGACGTTTTTTGTGAGACTGACCCGTTTCCGTCCCATTCCAGTCCATATTTTAAGCATAAAATGGCGATGGGACAGGTTCTAAATTCCTATTCCCGTTACGACTGGAGATGGGTCTCGAACTCGCCATTAATTTTCAGAAAGTAAAAAGTCGCCCAAGGGGCGGTTTTTGTTTAACAAATAGTGGGCAGCAGGGTGAGGTAAAAATTGCTATACTGAAGTTATGAAAAAATATCCTCTGTATGTATATGTAATCGGCGTTATTATCGCCCTTGTGCTTATAAACTATATTGCGTGGTCCGTGGGAGGAGAAATAAAGTTAGAAAGCTTTGAATTATTATTCAGCGGCTTTTTGTTGGGAATGCTGGCAATGTATATAGCCGTGCATATTTATTGCTGAAAATTAGAATCGCCAATCAGGCGTTTTTGGTTTTATAATCTTGTTATTTACCCATAGACGCAGTAAAATATAGCAATATGAGCAAAAAGAAAGGTATTATTTTGTCAATTGTAATTCTTGTGGTTGGACTTTTTTATTATATAGGAACTGAAGAACAAAACGGCCAGCTTAGCTCATCCAAAAAACTCGCCTTTGAAGATAGGGGGGATTTTAAAATTGTCTACGGCGAAACGCAGAATCCCAAATATACCCAATACAATGAACTTATTAAAAATTCCGATTCCTTTGAAAATTTGGCTGTTTTTTTGAATGAAGTGTTCATATTGCCGCAGGATTTTCCGATTATTTTAAAGGAATGCGGGTTCGTTAATGCTTATTATGATTCGCAAGGGAAAGAAATAGTCATCTGCGATGAACTGTTGGAAAGTTTTGCTCAAAATTTTTCATACATTGTTAACACAAAAGAGGAAGTAGATATGGCTGTAAGCGGCGCCACTTATTTTGTTTTTTTTCATGAATTAGGGCACGGTCTTATAAATGTCTATAATTTAACTTATTCCGGGAAAGAGGAAGATGTGGCTGACCAGCTGTCCTCCGTAATTTTAACGGGTTTGGGCGAAGACGGACCAAAGGCTGCGATTACCGGAGCAAATTTCTTTTATATTACAAGCTCGCAGGTAGGCGAGGGTTCTCCCTTTTGGGACGAACATCCTTTGAACCAACAGCGCTATTATAATATTCTATGTTGGGTTTACGGCAGCAATCCGCAAAAATTTAATTATTTTGTAGGAACTTACGGTCTGCCCCAAGAACGGGCAACGCACTGTCAATATGAATATGAAAAGATGTTTGAATTCTGGGACGCTGCCCTAGCGCCATACGTCAAAGTACAATTACAGAATATTAATTAATTTTTTTAATTAGTTAAAGAAGTTTTAATTCTTTTGCAGAAAAGTGAAAATTTAGTGGTTGATTTGGAAAATTACTTGTAAACCAAGTTCTAATATTGTACCATCTCGTAATCAAGATTTTTTATTTCCATCAATTTTTCTTTCAACATTCTCATATAATTCCAATCCTCCAAAGTTATAATAAGCTTTGAACTGGGGAGCAAATTTCAAGCCATCAGGGCTTGACTTTTTTATATAATATGTTATTAGAAAATTAGGAGGTGAAGTATAGAAAAATATGAAGGCACTTCGACTGTGAGAATCAGCGAAGAGAACAGCATACAGAAAAGGAGGAAACCGTGAATTTTATTCCATTTGGGTGTTTGGTACGCGATAAGGTTACTGGCTTTGAGGGAGTTACAGTTTATCGCGTGGAACACATGAACAACTGTATCCGTTACGCGGTTCAACCCGTGGCGGATAAAGAGGGACAGTTACCCAACGGCAAGGTCTTGGCTGGGCCAAATCTTGAAATCATCTCCCCATCCAAAGAAGACCCGCCCTTGACAGGCAAAACCTCTAATGCCTTCAAGCTCGGCGTCAAGGTGAGAGATCGTCTTACCGGTTTGACAGGTATCGCTGTGCTACGTGTTAAACAGATGCACACAGGCGACCGGTATGGGGTTCAGCCGTGGATGAACGGAAAAGGGGAGATTCCTGATGTTCAAGAGTTCGACGAGGAGGATCTTGAACAGATTGATCCGCCTCCGCCCGCCGAGAAAAAGAAGAAGGAGGAAAAACCTAACGGACCGCATGATCCTGGCAATGCGATAGCCAGGTAGGTCTGGAAAAGGGATGGAACTTCCAACACTTCATCCATCCCTCCCTTTCAAAGATTTTCAAAAAACATTTGGAAGTTTCTGAAAGGGAAAAATTAACTTGAGAGAGTTGATTTTTTTATTTAAGTTTTTATTAAACAGGTTCTAATATCGTCCTACCGCCGGAGCAGGCTAGTGCTTGGTTCAAGCGACCGAGAAGTATTAAAAAATCGCCAATAAGGCGATTATTTGGTAGAATAAAAAAATAAAAGGTCGACTATGTTTTAGTTATATCAAAAGCGAAATTGAAAATGAATAAAAAAAATATTGGAGTAATTGTTTTAATTATAGTGTTAATTGCTTTGGCTGGTTATTTATATTCTGGAGTAACAAAATGTAAGACTGTGGCAACGGACTTAGGAACAAAATTACAAGAATGCGGAGCTGGTTTAGAGACATGTATGGTTCAAGCCACCCAATTTCAAGAAGCACTGGTTAATCTTCAGGAGATGTGTGCTCCTTATCTTCCTACGGAGTAGTTAGAAATCTTTAATAAAAAAATCGTCAAGAAGACGGTTTTTTTATTTACTTTGAGTCTCTGAAATGATAAAATAAAAAAAGTCGAGACTAATAATTTTTAAATTTATATATATATGAAAAAAATAATTATTCCGCTTTTAGTTTTTGCTTTATTTGGATCAGTGATAGTTGCTGCTGATCTAAAAGTAGCTCAGGATACTGATACAATAGTAGAAAATTCTAAAAAAGGTCAAGAAATAAGTCAGAATCAACAGACACAAACAGAGCAGCAAACTCAAAATCAAGGTGAAGATCAACAGATACAGACAGAACAGCAAACACAAACCAGGGAAGAGGAACAAGAAGAAGATTCTAGCCAGCAAAACTTTATCTTGGAAAATCTACAAAAGGCTCGTACTATGAATGAAGTAAAAGAAATGATTCAGCAAAAGAAACAGGAAATGACCCAAGAGATGCAGGAATTAAGCAATGTTCAGCAAAAAGTGTATCAGAATCAAAATAAAGTTAGAGAAGCTGTACATGTCTTGCTTTCTTTAGAGGATTTAGCGACGGGCATTGGTTCTAAAATTTCTCAAATTGCTCGCGAATTCAACAATTCTGTTCAAGCAACAATAACAGCTGAGGAAAAAATACAGGAAAGGAATGCGTTTGTCAGATTTTTTATGGGTGGAGAAAAAAACGCTGCTGAAGATATAGAACAGGAATTAAATCAGAACCAGCAGAAAATCCAAGAACTTAAGCAGTTGAAAGAAGAATGCACCTGCGGCGAAGAAATTAAAACAACGATACAAGAACAGGTTCAGAATATGGAACAGGAACAAGAAAGACTTCAGCAATTAACAGACAAAGAGAAAAGCACCAATGGATTATTCGGCTGGATTAAAAATTTGTTTAAATGGGGAAGATAAGAATTTTTTGTGTTTGATTTTTATTATAGTAAGATTAAGAAAAGTCGAAAATATTAGTTATTAATCATTAATAAAAATATGCCAGGTACATTTTGGACAATTTTAACAATAATTGTTTTTATAATTTTAATTTCTATCAAACAGATTAATCAGTATCAAAAAGGAGTTAAATTTACGCTGGGGAAGTATGTTGGTTTAATGAACCCCGGATGGAGATTAGTTTTTCCAATTATTCAGTTTTACCGCAATATAGATTTAAGAGTAAAGGCAGTAGATGTGCCAAATCAAGAAGCGATTACTAAAGACAATATCTCGGTTAGTGTTAATGCAGTTATTTATTACAAAGTTCGAGAGGCTGATAAGGTAGTTTTGGAAGTAGAAAATTTTTACTATGCCATTTCTCAGTTAGCCCAAACAACAATGCGAAATGCCGTAGGCCAGGTTGATTTAGACGGGCTTCTTTCTCAAAGAGACAGAGTTTCAGAAAACATAAGAAGTATTATTGATAAAGCTACCGATCCTTGGGGGATTGAAGTTATTAACGTTGAATTAAAAGATATAACTTTGCCGGAAGAAATGAAAAGGGTAATCGGAAAGCAAGCTGAAGCGGAAAGAGAAAAAAGAGCAATAATTATTAAGGCTGAAGGAGAAGTTATTGCTGCTAATAATCTTGCAAAAGCTGCCCAAACCTTATCAGAATCCAGGGGAGCTCTTCATTTAAGAACTCTTCAATCAATCAATGATATAAGTTCTGATAAATCAAATACTATTATTTTTGCCGTGCCTCTAGAAATTTTAAGAGCCTTTGAAAGGTTTGGCAAGAAACAGCAAGAAGAAAATAAAAGCAAAGAAGGTGAAGATAAATAATATCAAGAAAACGGTTTTTCAGTTGACAGATTATTTTTTGTATGTTAATCTTGTTTATGTAAGATAGTTGTCTACCTGAGCAAGCGAAAGCGAGCGAAAGGTGAAAAAGAAGATTTATCTTCTTTGCCTAGTGAAAAATTGGTCGAGTTCATTTGGGAAACTAAACTTTAGGATAAAACCTTAAAACATTAAACATTAATTAATTTATATCACAATCATGGAAGGAACAATTAAAAACCTTACAGATAAAGGATTTGGATTTATTACCGTTGATGGTGAAGAAAAAGATTTATTTTTTCACAGCAACGAACTTAAAGACGTAACCTACGAAGAATTAAAAGTAGGTGATAGAGTGTCTTTCGAGAAAACTGATTCTCCAAAAGGCCCTAACGCAACAAACGTAACCCGTCTTTAAGAATTAATTTATCAAATCAATGAAATTAAGCCCGTTATCGGGCTTTTTTTCATATCCAGTTGGGAGATTTTTAATAGAATATGCTATAATAAAATAATGAAGAAATTAACGATAACATTTTGGGCGCTAGTGGGAACTTTTCTTGTGATAATGAGTGAGTTTTTTATTCCATTGGTAAATGAATTATTTATAGGATCTATTCTTTTTTTATTACCTTTTATTATTTTTTCTTTATTAGGCATAATCTTGATAGTTTTAACTTTAAGGGAAAAAGTTGAAGGAATACTTAAAAAGTTTTTGATGTTAACAGGAGCTTCGGCTGGAGGATTTTTTCTAAGCGTTTTTCTGCACAATGCCTTTTATGCCTTGGGTACAATAACTAATCAAATCATCATATTAAACTATTTAGTTGAGGCTATTAATGTAGGATTTTTTATTATTGCCATTTTTGTTTGTCCTTTGGGTTTTCTTATTGGTGTGATCGGCAGTGTAGTGCTACTTAATAAGAAAAAAAACAAGTAAAATTCAGATAATAATAAAACAATATGTTTAATCGTTTTACTTGCGTTATTGCAGGAGCATTATTAATAATAATGTTTTTTCTTGCTATTTTTAGTGTTCTTAATGATAGTCTTACTTTTGACGAAACAGCTCATATCGTAGCAGGTTATTCTTATTTAACTCAAAAGGATTATAGAGTAAATCCAGAACATCCTCCAATAATAAAGGACCTAGCCGCCTCCCCGCTTTTATTTTTAAATCTTAATTTTCCAAAAGACCTTCCTGTTTGGACCGAACTAACTCCTGCTAACTGGTGGGAACAATTTGATCTCGGCTTCCAGTTTCTATACCATTCTGACAATGATCCTGACCAAATTGCTCTTTATTCCCGTATTCCGATGATTTTACTTTTGCTGTTTTTTGGATGGTTTTTATTCTATTGGACAAGAAAACTTTTTGGAAATAAAACAGCCCTATTTGCTTTATTTTTATTTTCTTTTTCTCCTACTTTCTTAGCCCACGGAAGGCTGGTTACTACTGATGTTGGTGCTGCTTTGGGAGTAGTTTTAGCTACTTTTTTCTGGCTAAAATTTTTAAAAAATCCAACAAAAAAAAATGTTTTTATAGCCGGACTAATATTCGGATTTGTAATGCTTTTGAAGTTTTCTTTGGTTCTACTGGTTCCATTTTTTGCAATTATTACTTTGTTTTATGCTTGGTTAAAAGCTGAAAAACAAAAATATAGATTTTTAAAATATATAGGACTTGGATTATTGGTGGGAATAATTGGTATGGTTTTTGTTGTCTGGCCGGTCTATCAGTTTCATATATCAAACCTTTCTGCTGAAAAACAACTTCAAGATACTCAATCTCTTCTTTTAAACAGTTCCATTCCCGAACCGTTAATTAATCTTGATGTCTGGATGGCTCAAAAATCTGTTTTAAGGCCTTTCTCTCAATATTTTTTTGGACTATTGATGGCTACAAACAGAAGCGCTACCGGCAATACCACTTATTTCTTAGGCGAAATCTCAGCTTCCGGCAGGAAAAATTATTTTCCCGTAATCTATTCAATAAAAATTCCTTTAGCTTTTCATATTTTAACCTTAATTACGCTCTTATATGCAGCTTGGTTGATAAAAAAACCGTTTTGGCAGGAAACTAATAGAAGAATTAAAGACTGGATAAAAAATCATTTTTCCGAATTTGCCATGCTTACTTTTATTGGAATTTATTGGCTAACTTCTTTAACCTCTGATCTTAATATCGGGGTTCGTCATTTATTGCCGATTTTTCCTTTTACCTTTATTTTAGTTTCAACGGGAATTGTTAAATGGATTGAGAATATAAAAAAAATATCCTTAAAGAAAATAGCAATTTCTTTTGTTTCAGTTTTATTGGGTTGGTATATGATTTCTTCCATTAGTTGTTTTCCTCATTTTCTTTCCTATTCCAATGAATTAACCGGAGGCCCTGATAAAACCTATATTTATGCAGTTGATTCTAATCTGGACTGGGGTCAGGATTTGAAACGGCTTAAAAAATGGGTAGATGAAAAAGAAATCAATAAGATATATGTTAATTATTTTGGCGGAGGAGATGTTGAATATTATCTAAAAGAAAAATATGCTCCGTGGTGGGGTACCAGAAACCCTGAAGAACTTCCGAAGGGTAGTTATATAGCGGTTTCAGCAACTCTTTTACAAGGAGGTAGGGCAGAACCGTCTAAAGGATTTGATCAACCTTCTGATTATTATTGCTGGCTCAATAAATATACGCCGGTAGCTCAAATCGGCCATTCGATTTTTGTTTATTATATAGATTAATATGCACTTATCAGTAATTATTCCCGCTTATAATGAAGAAAATCGCCTTTCTTTTACATTGAAAGACATTGATAGATATTTAAGCAGGCAGAATTATGAATATGAAATTCTGGTGGTTGATGACGGATCAAAAGATAGGACAGTTGAAGTAGTTCGATCGTTAGTACTGAAAATTAAAAATCTTGTAATCACGGGATATAAAAATAATCGCGGGAAAGGTTATGCTGTTCGTTTTGGAATGTTAGAAGCAAAAGGGGATTACCGGCTTTTTACTGATGCGGATAACTCTACCAGTATTAATCAGATTGAGAAGATGTGGCCATACTTTAAAAAAGGTTATGATGTTATTATTGGTTCAAGAGATATAAAAGGAGCAGTTTTAGATCCGCCCCAGTCCTGGTTAAGAAACTTTCTTTTTGGAGAAGGTTTTAAATTATATAGGAAAATAATTGTCGGGCTTTGGAAAATTGAAGACACTCAGTGCGGTTTTAAAGGATTCACTAAAAAAGCAGCCGAATCAATTTTTTCCAAAACAAGAATTGAACGTTTCGCCTTTGACCCGGAAACTTTGGTTCTGGCCAAGAAGCAAGGATATAAAATAAAAGAAATACCTATTTATTGGAAAAACGATCTGTCCAGTAAGGTAAACTTTAAAAGTATTTTAAGAATGGCAAAAGATATGCTTGTGATAAGATGGAATATAATTAAGAGAAAATATAATTAAAGATAGTAATAAAATGCAAAAGAAAAAAAATCAATTAAAATTTCCTTCAGAATTGCGATACGATCTTATTAGTAAGAACTGGGTTATTATTGCCACAGGAAGAGCTAAAAGACCAGAAAATTTTAAGACGAAAGGAAAAAAAGATAAAGAGATTTTGCCCAAAGATTGCCCATTTTGTAATTTAGAAAGCCAGGAAAAGCCCGTTTTAATTTTTAATAAGGGAAAAAAAATTTTGACAAATAAAATTCCTAAAGAGTGGACTACGGTTTCCATTCCTAATAAGTATCCGGCATTTATTCCTTTTCCGAAGTTAGAAAAAAGAAAGGAAGGAGAGTTTTATCAAAAAATGAATGCGGCAGGATTTCACGAAGTTGTGGTAACAAGAGACCATAAAAAAACATTAGCTCAATTCACCATACAAGAAGTTAAAGAATTGATCGACGTTTATCATCAGAGATATTTAGACTTAATGAATAAAACTTTTGTTAATCACATTGCTATATTTCATAATTATGGAGAAAAAGCAGGAGCTTCAATTACTCATCCCCATTCTCAAATAATTACTACTCCGTTGATTGACGTTGATTTAAACAAAGCTCTTGAGACCTCAAAAAATTATTATAAAAAATCTGGAAAGTGTATTTACTGCGAATTGAATAAATGGGATATGAAAGTTAAAAAAAGAAAAGTTTTTGAAAATAATAAATTTATTGTTGTTTGTCCGTTTGCTTCAAAATTGGCTTTTCAGATTATAATATCTCCTAAAAAACATCTTCCTTATTTTGAAAAAATTAGCGAAGACGAAAAATGGAGTTTGGCTGAAGCTTTTCAAACGGTATTTAAGAAGCTTTATAAGGGATTATCAAATCCAGCCTATAATTTTTATCTTCATACTTCTCCTTGCGACGGCAAAGAATATCCTTATTATCATTGGCACTGGACAATTCTTCCGCGAACTTCTTCTTTAGCAGGATTTGAATTGGGAATGGGCATGGAAATTTCAACTATTGAACCGGAAAAAGCTGCCCAATATTTGAGAAAATTATGAAAAAAACAGATGCAATAATCAGTACAATAATTGGTTTCTTTATCGGAGTTTTTCTCTTTATTACTTTAAATAATATTGGAAGAGAAATTCCTTACAAAGAATTTATTATAATAGTTTTTCCTTTCTTATCTTTGCTCGGGATGTTTATTGTTTCTTTCCTTGGTAAAAAATATTTGATTATTTTACAGGGAGGAAAGTTTCTTTTAATGGGTGGAGCGGCAACATTAATTGATATTGGTATTTTTAACCTTTTTATGAGTTTTACTAAAATTACAGAAGGCGCAGCATATTCAGTTTTTGTAGGAGCTTCTTTTATTATTGCTACTCTTATTAAATATTCCGGAGACAAATTTTGGGTTTTTGAAAAAATGGAGAAGAAAAGAATAAACAAGGAATTCAGCCAGTTTTTTGTCATTACCTTAATAAGCGGAGCTATCCATGTAGGAATTGCCTCAATAGTGGTTAATTACATTGGTCCTCAATTTAATATTTCAACCGTAGTATGGGCAAATATCGGTAAAATTATAGGAATTATTTGTGCTTCTGCATGGAATTTCTTTGGATATAAATTTGTTGTTTTTAAAAAATAAAAAACTCCCGCTAAAATCTAGCGGGAGTTTTGTTTTATCGTTCAGGTCTCTGGGCTCTTCTTTTTGCCCAGCAGTCTCGACAATAAATCGGTCTGTCCGGTGATGGTTTAAAAGGAAGTTCAGTTATTTCTTTTCCGCAATCAGTACATTTCCAATTTCCCTTAACCATTTCTCGAGGAGGAAAATCACTTCTCGAGGATTCGTTAAATTTTTCGAATGCCATATAAAGTTAATGAATTTGTTAAAAAATAAAGCGACCTTTTATGACTACGAGTCGCTCTACTTATTTGAGCCTTTACTAATTTTTTGGAATTGCCAAAAACTTACTTTAAGATACTTCGACTATAAGTCTAGATTCATTATAGCTATTATTTCAACTATGTCAATATCTTTGCCTTGACATATCAAGTTTGTTATTTAAAATAAAGAAATGAAGGTCAAAGAAAGTAAAAACTTAGTCTGCGACCGTTTTCCATTAATAAGAAGGTACGAGGGTTATAATCATGTTGAACCGAACAAGTGTTTATTGGAACGCTTTGATGAAATAGACGATAGAATAGAATTAGATTTTAAAAATGGAAAAGAAGCGACAATTCGAGCCAAGAATATTCAGGGTGAGCAAGAATTAGACTTAATTGCTGATAAATTAAAGGATTTTATTGGCCTGTCTTACGAAGAAATTCTAAACATGAACATTTAATAGTAAATATAAAGATTTAAAATAGGAAAGAGGATAAGGATGGCTTTACAGCCATTTTTTAATTTTGAATAGAATTAGGAATATAAAGAGTTGACAGTTAGGCAATTAAAAAATATTATAAAGAAAAAGGTCGTATTATCTAAAAATTTAATTTTAAAAAACTATGCCACGTGGAGATAGAACGGGTCCTAGAGGTTTGGGACCAAGAACCGGAAGGGGATTTGGTTATTGTTCTGGATATCCTTATCCTGGCTATATGAATCCCTATGGATTTGGTTGGGGGAGAGGATTTGGTAGAGGTTTAGGTAGAGGTTGGGGAAACTATCCTTTTTATTCTCCAGAACTTCCTACTCCGAAAGAAGAAAAAGAAATATTAGGTGAAGATTTAGAAGTTTTAAGAGAAGAGATGAAAGCAATTGAAGAAAGAATAAAAGAATTAGAAACTAAAAAAAACAAAAAATAATATGTTTAACGGACGCGGATCTGGTCAAAGATTAGGAGGAGGCCAAAGTTTAGGTAAAGGGGGTAGAGGTCGCCAATCTGGCGGTTTTGGATTAGGACCTTCAGGAGAATGTATTTGTCATAAATGTGGAAACAAAGTTCCTCACCAGCAAGGTGTTCCTTGTTATGAGCAGCACTGTCCTAAATGCGGTACTTCAATGACCCGAAACCGCTAAATTTATTTATGAAGATTTGTATTTGTGCTACTGGACCTGATTTAAATTCTCAGATTTCGCCGATTTTTGGCCGTTGCCCTTATTTTTTAATTATAGATTCAGAGAGCAAAGAATTTAAAGCTATTCCAAATCAAGCTGTTCAATCTGGAAAAGGAGCTGGAGTAGCAGCATCTCAACTTGTAGTTTCAGAAGGAGCTATAATTGTAATTTGTGGAAATTTTGGTCCCAATGCTTTTTCAGTTTTACAAATGTCAGGAATTAAAATTTATCCTGGAGTGTTTGATTTAACGGTTAAAGAAACTCTTGATAAATATAATAAAGGAGAATTAAAGGAAGAAAAAATGCCTACTGCTCCTGGTCATTTTGGTTTAGGTCAAGGCAGAGGGTTTGATAGGAGAAGGAGAGGGAGATAGATAAAGAATAGAATAATATGGCAGATATAGATATTTTTAAAAAAGGGCAAAAAGCAGCATTGATAGCAGGAACTGTTACCGTTTTATTTGCTATAGCCAAAGCTGTAGCAGGTTTTATTTCTGGAAGTGTTGTTTTATTGGCAGATGCTATTCATAGTACTGCTGATTCTTTTTCTACCTTTTTTGCCTGGTTTGGTTTAAAAATTGCTCAAAAGCCTTCAACTGAAAAATTTCCTTATGGCTTTTACAAAGTAGAAAATATTACAGCTTTAATTATTTCCGGCTTAATTTTATTTGCTGGGTTTGAAATAATTAAAGAAGCTATTGGTAAAATTTTTACTTTAGGAGAACTAAATATTCCTTTGATAGCAATTGGAGTGGCAATATTGGATGCTATAGTAATGTTTTTTATTGGAACCTATGAGATGAAAATAGGCCAGAAAATTAATTCTCAAAGTTTAATGACAGACGGGAAAGAATCCAGAATGCATTTGTTTTCTTCTGGAATTGTTTTAATCGGTTTGTTTGCCAGGTGGTTTGGAATTATGTATTTGGAGGGAATTATGGGAATTTTAATTTCCTTTTTTATTTTTAAAATAGGAATTGAATCCGCTAAAGATTCAATTTTTGCTTTAATGGATGTTTCTCCCAGTAAAGAGATAGAGGAAAAGATAAAAAAAATTTTGGAGAATATTTCCGGGGTAAGGGGATTTAAAGGATTGAGATTGAGAAAAGCCGGTCCTTTTATTTTTGGAGAAGTTCAGGTTAAATTGGGGCGGAGCGTAAGTATTAATCGAGCCAGGGAAATTTCAAACAATATTGAAAGAGAAATAAAAAACAAAGTGAAGACTATAGATTCTTTAATAGTTGGAATAGCTCCGGAAATTGCCGATAGTCATAAACTATCTATTCCAATAGAAGAAGAAAAAGGTTTGGATTCTGAGATTTCAAATCATTTTGGAAGAGCTAAAAAATTTATGTTTATTGAATTTGAAAAAGGGGAAGTTAAAAGTTTTTATTTTAAGAACAATCCTTTTTTAGAAAGAAAAATGAGAGCTGGGCTGGAAGCTTCAAATTTTGTATTGGAAGAAAAAATTGATTCAATCATTACTAAAGAAATGGGACCGATTTCTCTCCATACTTTAAGAGATAACGTAGTAGATGTTTATCAGGGAGTAGATGGAAGTGTAAAAGAACTTTTAGAGAAATTTTCGAAAGAAAAACTTAAACTTTTAGAAGAACCAACCAGGAAAAAATAAAAGAAATGGCTCAGAGAATTAAAACTATAAGTATAACAGGAGGAAAGGGAGGCGTCGGGAAATCAACTGTTGCTATTTTATTTGCCAATAAATTAGTTAGGAAAAATAAAAAAGTTATTCTTTGTGATTGTGATGTTGAATGTCCTAATGATTATCTTCTTTTAGGACAAAAATTAAGAAAACCTCGACAAAAAGTTTATGCTGAGTTTCCAAAATTAATTAAAAAAAAATGTACTAAATGTGGTTTGTGTACCAAAACTTGTCGAAGTAATGCTATCTTTCAAGCTCCTGGCCAGTATCCGGTTTTTCTTAAAGACTTATGTTCAGGTTGCGGTGCCTGTTGGATAGTTTGTCCTTATGGAGCGATTAAACCTCAAAAAGAAGAAACAGGACAAATTTATCTTACTCAAATTAAAAAAGATTATTGGCTGGTAACAGGAGCAGCTAATCCTGGATTGGAAGAAACTGGGCCAGTGGTTACCGAAGTTAAAAACTTTGCTTTAAAATTTGCAGAAAAAAATAAAATAGACTATATTTTATTTGATACTGCTGCCGGCACTCACTGTCCAGTAATTTCTGCTTTATTGGACTGTGATTTGGCTTTTTGCGTTACCGAACCAACTCCAATGGGAGCTTCTGATTTAAATTTAATTTTGGATTTATGTAAAAAACTAAAAATTAAAGCAAAAATAATCTTAAATCAGTCAGATTTAGGAAATAAAAAAACAATTGAAAAAATTTCCAAAAAATTTAAGATAAAAATCGAAAAAGAGATTCCTTATTCTAAAAAACTGGTTGAGGCTTATTCTAAGGGAAAACTTTTAAGCTTTAATAAGTAATAAGACAAATTTAAATAATTGGAAATTAAATTAAAAATATATTATGGCAAAATTTAAGGTGAACAAAGAAAAATGTATTGGTTGTGGTCTTTGCGTAGCAAATTGTCCTGAAGCAACTCAAATAGGAAAAGATGGTAAAGCCGAAATTATTAATTCGGAAAAACTTGAAAAATGCGGAGGAGAAAGTATTTGTCCAATGGGAGCGATTGAGGAAACATCAAAAAAATAAAATGGTTAATTTAACTGATCAAAATTTTGAACAATTTTTAGAGAAAGCTGACAAACCTGTTTTGGTTGATTTTTGGGCAACTTGGTGCGGACCATGTAATATATTATCGCCGATTTTGGAAAAATTAGCCCAAGAATACGAAGATAAAGTCATTTTAGCTGAAGTTAATGTAGATGAAGCTCGTCAAACTGCCCAAAAATTTGGAATCGATCAAATTCCCACAGTTATTTTATTTAAAAATGAAAAGCCGATTAGTGGATTTATTGGAGTGAGACCAGAGCAGACAGTCAAAGAAATGTTAGATAAAATGTTAGAAGATAGTAAAAAAGAAGAAGAGAAAGAAGAAATAAAAAATAAAGGCGAAGAGAAAGAAGAAAAAGAAGAGATGATTAAATGGTATAAAGACTATGCTAAGAAGAACGGTTTTAGATTAAACCTTGATAAAACAGCAGTTGAAAGATTAATAAAAGGACTTTTGGTAAACGAGAAAAAATATGGAGCTCGATATTGTCCATGTAGAAGAATAACCGAAGATATAGAAGAAGATAGACCTAAAATCTGTCCTTGCCAATGGCATAAAGAAGAAATTGAAAAAGATGGCCATTGTTATTGCGGACTGTTTGTAAAAGATGAATAAGAGAATATTTTTTATTATAATTATTTTAATTTTAGGATTTTTTTTAATTCCTAATTTTAGTTTAGCTAAAAATGATTTTACCTGTGCAGTTTATTTTACCGGGATCGGCTGTCCTCATTGTGCTAAAGCAGACCCAATAGTTTTAGAGCAATTGCCGAAAGAATATCCTGATTTAGTGATAATAGAATATGAAATTTATCAGCAAAAAGAAAACGCTCCTCTGCTTTACGAATATAATGAAAAATATAATTCAGGATTAGGCATACCTTTGATAATATTTAATCAAGAGGAGCATATAGCAGGGGATAAGCCGATTTTAGAAAATATTAGAGGAAAAATTGAAACTCTTGATGGAAACAAATGTCCGATGATAGATGGGACTTTGATTAGTTTTAATGAATTAGACATTAGTTCTTTACAAGGTTCTCCAAAAGTTTGGATGAATGGGGAAATAATTCCGGAAGAAAATAACAATGAAAAGCCGCCAATAGAAGAAAACATAACAAAGCTCACTTTTTCCAAAATTATTTCTTTAGCGTTGGTTGATGCAGTTAATCCATGTGCTATGGCTGTTTTAATTCTAATGCTTATTGCTATCTTAAGTTATAATCCTTCCAAAAGAAAAAATGTTTTACTGGCCGGATTAGCTTTTATTACTTCGGTTTTTATAATGTATTTAATTTACGGTTTGATAATTATTAAATCTTTTCAGCTTATCCAGATACTAACTATTGTTAGACCGTGGCTTTATAAAATTCTGGGTGCGGGAGCGATAATACTAGGTTGTTTTAGTCTTAAAGATTTTTTTCAGAATAAAACAACTTGTAAGATATCACCAAGAGTAGATAAAATTATTAATAAGGTAACCAGTCCTCGAGGAGCTTTTCTGGTCGGAGCCTTTGTAACGATATTTTTGCTTCCCTGTACTATCGGGCCTTATATTATCTGCGGTGGGATTTTATCCGTCTTATGTGTCTGTGAAGCTTTTCCCTGGTTATTGCTTTATAACTTAATATTTATTTTACCGATGCTGGCTATAGTTTTAATGGTTTATTTTGGTTTAAGCAGGACAGAAAATATTTTAAGTTGGGAAGCAAAAAATCTGAAATATCTTAATTTAATTTCCGGTCTTATAATTTTAGGATTAGGAATAGCTATGATTTTGGGATTAGTTTAAAGGTCGATTATAATTTAAATTATTCAATAAAAAATAAATAAATATGTCTGATTTAAAAAACAAAGTAGCTATTGTCACCGGAGCAAGAAGGGGAATCGGAAAAGCAATTGCCTTAAAATTAGCAAAACAAGGAGCAAAAGTTGTAGTAACAGATATTTCAAAAGAGGATTGTCAAAAAGTGGTAGAAGAAATTGAAAGTTTGGGTTCAGAAGGACTTGCTTTAAAATTGGACGTGACAAACGAAGAGGAAATTAAACAAACGGTAAAAACGGTAAAAGAGAAATTTGGCAGAATTGATATTTTAGCGAATAACGCCGGAATATTTATCCAGCAGGAATTAGATAAAATGGAAACTTCGGCAATAGATAAAGAATTAACCATAAACTTAAGGGGTGCAATTTTATGTACAAAGTATGTACTGCCCGAAATGAAATCGCAGAATTACGGTAAAATTGTCAATACTGCTAGTGTTGCCGGTTTTGTCGGTTTTGAAATGGCAAGTGTTTATTGTGCTACAAAAGGCGCAATAATAGCAATGACAAAAGAGCTGGCTTTAGAATTGGGAAAATATAAAATCAATGTTAATGCTGTTGCCCCAGGAGTTATTGCTACCGATATGACCAAAGATATGCTGGCACAGGAAGAGGTTAAATCGGGACTTATGGCCAATATTCCTTACGGAAGAATAGGTAAACCAGAAGATATTGCTAATACCGTTGCCTTTCTCTGTTCGGAAGAAGGGGAATATATTACTGGTCATACGATACCTGTTGACGGGGGATGGCTTACTCGCTAATAAATGTTGAAAATTACCAAAGATACAACCTTATCTGAGATTTTAAAATACTCGGGAACCGAGAAAATTTTATCAAAATATGATTTGCCTTGTTTAAATTGTCCTTTTGCTAAATTTGAAATGGAAAATTTGAAAATCGGTCAGGTTTGCAAAATGTATAAAATTGACCTTGAAGAATTACTTAAAGAATTAAATTCACTCCGTTAAAAATTGGAAAAATGAAAAAGACTTTATTTTTTATAATTTTAGGAGTAATAGGATTAGTTCTTATTTCAGGATATATTTTAAAACAAGAATATAATAATTTTTCTAATCAATCTGAAAAATTACCTGAAACACAAACAGAGATTTCCATAGAAAACATTTCTACTGATAAAACTACATACCATTCATCAGAATTAGTAAATCTTGATATAGCGATTTATTCCAATTCTGGAACAAAAGATACTATTGTTAAAGTAGAGGGAATAAATGGTAGATTTAATAAGGAAAGAATTTTGGATTTAGAAAAGGGGATAAATAAAATTTCGTTTTCTTATGAATTGCCGAGATGTAATGTTTGTGGCGGAATAAAAGCAGGAGATTACACTTTGAATTGTGAAGTAATCTACAAAGATATTAATGTGAAAGATTCTACAACTATAAATATTCAGCAATAAATCAGCAATGTGACAGGATTAATTGCAATTTTTTTATATGCTTTTTGAAATTAAAAATTTAAAAGTTAAAAGAAACGGAAAGGAGATACTGAAAGGGGTTAATTTAAAAATGAAGAAAGGGGAGACTCAAGCATTACTCGGTCCGAATGGTTCAGGGAAAAGCGTTTTTGCCCAGACAATTTTAGGGAACCCAAAATATAAAGTTGTGGACGGAAAGATTTTTTTTAGAGGAAAAGAAATTACTAAATTCCCTTCGGAAAAAAGAGTAAAATTAGGCCTGTTTTTAACTTGGCAGACGCCGCCGATAATAAAAGGAGTTAAACTTTCTCAACTTCTTGAAAAAATTTCAAAAACGAGAATATCTCAAGGTTCAACCTTAAAACGTTCGGAAGGTGAATCTCAATTATTGGAGCGAGAAATTAATTTAGATTTTTCCGGTGGAGAAAAAAAGATATCCGAATTACTACAAGTTTTAGTTTCAAAAGCCAAATTAGTGATTTTTGACGAAATTGATTCAGGATTAGATCTAGAAAAGTTAAAAAAGGTTTCAAAAATAATTAAAAAAGAGCTTATAGATAAAAATGTTTCTATTTTACTAATTACTCACTCTGGAGCTATTTTGAATTTTTTAAAACCTAAAATTACCAATGTAATGGTTGAAGGTAAAATTATTTGTAAGGAAAAAGATTATAGAAAAGTTTTACGAACTATAAAAAAATACGGTTATGAAAAATGTAAAAAGTGCTCATTTTTGGCAGATTGACCATAAAACAAAAAATATTCTTGATGTAAAAGGGATTATTATTTTACCTAGTCCTGAGGCTTGGGAAAAATTTAAATGGAGCAGAAAATGGTTTAATAAGAAACCAAAAGAAGGTTATTTTATTTGGGTGAAAAAACAGGTTGACTTTCCTCTTTTTACTTGTGTTTCTATTGCCTCAAAAAAAATTCATCAAGAGCTTCAAAATCTTTTGATTTTAGAAAAAAATTTAAATATAGAAATTCAGGGAGTTTGTAATACTCTAAGTAAAAATCTTTGCGGAATTCATAAAGCTCAAGGAAAAATTATTTTAAAAGAAGGTTCTACTTTAAAATATAAACATATTCATTCTTGGAGTAGAGAAGACATTGTTGAGCCAGATTATAAATTTTTGTTAGAAAAAAATTCAAAATTAGATTATAACTATGAAAATCTTTTTACTTCCAAAAAACTTAAGATAGTAAGCTCGTTTGATGTTTTCGCCGGAGCAAGTTGTAATGTAAAAATTGTAGTAAATTGTACTCAAACCGAAACTGAAATTAAAGATACTTTGCGATTAGTTGAAAAAGGAGCTTCAGGAATAGTAAAGCTTAGATTAGTGGGAGAAAAAGGCAGTAATATTTCGGCTTATTCTCAAATTTTAGCTGAAGCTGAAAGTAAAGGACATTTGGATTGTCAGGGGTTGATGGTTGATAAAGATTCAGTAATTTCTTTGGATCCAAAACTTATTTGCAAAAATAAATTAGCTCAACTTACTCACGAAGCTTCGATTGGAAGAATTTCCGGAGAACAGTTAAGTTATTTGAGAATGCGAGGTTTTTCGGAAAAACAAGCGATAGATTTAATTATTAACGGCTTTTTAAAAGCATGAAGGAAGATCTAAAAAAAGAAGTTGAGAAGTGCAGGAAATGTGAATTATGGAAAACCAGAATAAATATAGTTTTTGGAGAAGGAAATCCTCAAACAAAAATAATGTTTATTGGTGAGGCACCAGGATTAAATGAAGCAAAAACTGGCCGTCCTTTTTGCGGAGCAGCAGGTAAAATTTTAGATGAATTATTGGAATCAGCCGGAATAAAAAGAGAGGAAATTTATATTACTAATATATTAAAATGTCGCCCACCGGAGAATCGTAATCCTCAGGCAGACGAAATTGAAGCATGTACTCCTTATTTAGAAAAACAGATTGAAATTATTAAGCCGAAAGTAATTTGTACTTTAGGGAATTACTCTACAAAATATATTTTTGAAAAATATGGTTTAAAAGACCAAATTCAAGGAATTTCTAAAATCCATGGCGAGATTTTTAAAGTCAAGAACCTTTTTCAAAGTATTAATATTATCCCTTTATATCATCCAGCAGTAGTTACTTATAATATCAATATGAAGGAAACTTTAAAAGAAGATTTCAAAATCTTAGAACAATTTAAATGAAATTAGTAATTGCTTCTGGAAAAGGTGGAGTAGGGAAATCAATGTTGTGTTCGACTTTGGCTATGCTTTTTGCCAAAGATAGAAAAATAGTAGCAGTGGATTGCGATTCTGATGCACCTAACTTGGCAATTTGGCTTGGAGGAGTAAAAAAATGGGATAAAATTATACCAGTAACAGTTTCTGCTCGGCCAGAAATTGATTATAAAAAATGTGATGGCTGCGGACTTTGCGCTAAAAATTGCAGATTTTCGGCAATAAAAATGATTAATGGAAAACCCAAAGTAAATCCATTTTTATGTGAAGGGTGCGGGGCTTGTGAAGCGATTTGTCCTAAAAAAGCAATTAAATTAAAACCGGTTCAAAATGGAGAAATCAAAATTAAAAAAAATAAATATAATTTTCCTTTAGTTTCCGGACAGCTTTATCCCGGGGAAATTGGTTCGGGCAAAGTAGTAGCTGAAATAAAAAAAGAAGCAGAAAAATTCAAATATGATTTAATGATTATTGATTCGGCTCCGGGAACTGGCTGCCCGGTAATCGCTTCTTTACAAGGAGCTGATTTTACAGTTTTGATTACCGAACCAACTCTTTCCGGATTTTCCGATTTAAAAAGAGTTTTAGAAGTAGTTAATCATTTTAAGGTTCCTTACCAAATAGTAATAAATAAATGGGATATTAATTCTGAACTAAGTAATAAAATAGAAAAATGGGCAAAGGAAAAATTTTTGGGGAAAATATCTTATAATAAAGAAATTTTTAAAGCGATTAGCAATTTAATTCCGATTTTAGAAACGAAATTAAAAACTAAGAAAGAGATTGAAATAATATATTCAAAACTTTGTGCGGGCTTGACTTAGATTTATGCTTAAATTAAGCTAAGTTAATCTGTGGAAAACTTGAAATAAAGGTCGAGAGAAAAACCTTAAAGATTAATTTTAATATATTAATAATTATGGCAGAAAAAGTTACAGCATATTGTGTAAAGTGCAAAGCAAAAAGAGAAATTGAGAATCCTAAAGAAGTTAGTATGAAAGGAAAAGGAGGAACAAAGAGGAGAGCGATGACCGGAACTTGTCCGAAATGCGGAACAAAAATGTTTAGGATTTTAGGTAAATAGGATTGCTCTTAAAAAGAGAGCAATCAACTTTCAACTCAAGGTCGTAAAAGTTTTCGGCCTTGGGTTGTTTGTTAACCTTGATTAAAAAATAAAAATAAGTTATGTAATAAAAATATGCAGCAGTTTCCAGTTTTTAAAACTAAAACAGAGGGAATAACTCAAAAATTTAACTTAAATGATCCAACAGAAAGAAAAGCTTATTTTGAATTGAAAGCAGGAGCAGAAATTAAAAAGTTGAGAAACTTTCTAAAAGATAATAGTTTCATTGTTTATTTATTAGGAAAAAAGAATTCTGGCAAAGGAACTTATTCTAAAATGTTTGCCGAAATAGTTGATTTTGAGAAAATAGATCATTTTTCAATAGGAGATGTAATTAGGGAGATTGATAAAGAATTAAAGGTGCCAGAAAAAAGAAAAGAATTAATCAATTTTTTAGAAAAGAATTATAGGGGATTTCTATCTCTGGAAGAACTAGTTTCCAATTTAGAGAAAAGGAGCACGGAAAAGCTTTTACCAACTGAAATAATCTTAACTTTATTTAAAAGAGAAATAAGCAAAAGAAAAAAGAAAGCTCTTTTTGTAGATGGCTTTCCAAGAGACTTAGACCAAATTTCTTATTCTTTATTTTTCCGTGATTTAATTGGGTATAGAGAAGATCAGGATATTTTTGTTTTGATTGATGTTTCGGAAAAAGTGATTGACGAAAGAATTAAATGGAGAAGGATTTGTCCTCTTTGCCAGACTTCAAGAAACTTGAAATTGCTTCCAACTTCAAAAATAAATTATGACAAAAAAGAAAAACAATTTTATTTAATTTGTGATAATCCTCTTTGTAAAGAGGTTCGGATGATTCAAAAAGAAGGTGACGCTGCAGGTATTAAATCAATTCAAAAGAGATTAGAAATGGATGAAAAATTAATAGAAAAAGCTTTTTCCCTTTATGGGATCCCTAGAATTCTTTTAAGAAATACGGTTCCTGTGGAAAAAGCAGAAGAATATGTTGATGATTACGAAATTACTCCAGAGTACAGCTATGAGCAAGACGAGAAAACTAAAAATATAAAAATAATTGAAAAGCCTTGGCAGGTGCTTAATGATGAAGGAGTTCCTTCATACAGTTTATTGCCTCCTCCGATAGTAGTATCCTTGATAAAACAAATGGTAGCAGTACTTCACTTATAAAGCTCTTTAGAATTTAGTAAAAACAAACTGAAGATTTATTGCTTGACATAACTTTTTAGCAAGAGATATAATAAAAGTAGCCCTGTTACTTTTAGATAGATTCTGGTACAAAAGTTTTTTAAAGGGAATCTGAAATGATGGTAACCTATGGGTTGCCTCTATGAATCCCACTTGAAAATTTTTCCTGAAGAACTACCTAAAAGCCGGCAGGGCTTTTAATTTTAGTTGGATTTTTTAAAAGAAATCAGAGAACAAGTCTCTAATTTCTTTTAAAGTTGGTCGGGGTGCCGAGAATTGAACTCGGGTCTTACCCACCCCAAGGGTAAATACTAACCGTTATACTACACCCCGGAGAAAGCTATTTCTGTTTTCCTATTGCTTTAATACATTTAGTACAAGCTAAAACTCTTTTACCAGAAGGTAAAAGAACCCATTGTAAGTTTGGGTGTTTTCTTTTTTTAATGGTTGGATTATATTTGCCTCTTAATTTTATTCTTTTTCCAACCATCATTCCTCTTTTTCCGCAAATTGCACATTGTTTTGCCATAATAAAATTATCTTAACAGAAACTTTTATTTTTGTAAAATATTTAATATAGAGTATAATTAAATTATTGAAATTATTATGGAGTATTTATTTTTAATTATTATTTTAATTTTTTCTATTGTTATTCATGAAGTTTCTCATGGGGCAATGGCTTATTATTTGGGTGACCCGACTGCAAAATATGCTGGCCGATTAACTCTAAATCCATTGAAGCATTTAGACCCAATTGGTTCAGTTGTTTTACCTCTTTTTTGTATTTTATTCGCTAATTTAACAGGAGGAGGATTTATTTTTGGTTGGGCAAAGCCAGTGCCGATTAACCCTTATAATTTTAGAGACCAGAAGTACGACTCAGCTAAAGTAGCTTTAGCAGGACCCGGGGCAAATTTAATTATCGCTTTATTTTTTGGTTTATTATTAAGATTTTGTCCGGCAATTTCTACTTTTTCCGGTCTTACTTTGATGTTTTCTTATATTATCTATATTAATATTCTTTTAGCAGTGTTTAATTTACTGCCTATTCCTCCCTTAGATGGTTCTCATATTTTATTTACTTTTTTACCTCAAAGATTTCAAAATGTAAAAATATTTTTAAGTCAGTTTGGAATTTTCATTTTATTTTTTATTATTTTCTTTTGCTTTCAATGGTTAGTTTATATTATTAATTGGATTTTCGCTTTAATTGTCGGTACGCCGTTATTTTAGGTTTGACACTTTTAGATTTATTTGTTAAATTATTTTTTGTATATGCCTACTATTCATCAGTTAGTAAAAAAAAATAGAAAGAAAACTAAAAAAGCCGGAAAAAGACCAGCTTTGGGTTTTAGTTTTAATGTTTTAAAAAATAGGCCTAAAAGATATTTTTCTCCATTTAAGAGGGGAGTGTGTTTAAAAGTTTTTACGGTTACTCCCAAAAAACCAAACTCTGCTTTAAGAAAAGTAGCAAGAGTGAAATTAACTAATGGTATGGAAGTAACGGCTTATATTCCAGGTGAAGGTCATAATTTACAAGAGCATTCAATAGTTTTAATTAGAGGAGGTAAAGTAAAAGATTTGCCTGGAGTAAGATACCATATAATTAGAGGAATACTGGATACAGGAGGTGTTGAAGGAAGAAAACGGGAAAGGTCAAAATACGGAACAAAACGTGAAAAGAAAAATGAGTCATAAAATAAAAGAAAGAAAAGCATTGGTGCCTGACCTTGTATATAGTAATGTAATTGTTACTAAATTCATTAATCAGATAATGAGGCGGGGTAAAAAAACAATTGCTAAAAAAATTATTTATAAAGCTTTTGATATAATTAAAGAAAAAACAAAGAAAGATCCTTTGGAAATTTTTGAACTTGCTATTAAAAATACTGCACCTCTGCTTGAAGTTAAAGCAAAAAGAGTTGGAGGGGCTACTTATCAAGTTCCGAGAGAAGTGAAAAAAGATAGAAGAATAACTTTAGCTATGCGTTGGATAATTAAAGCGGCTAAAACAACCAAAGGAAAACCGATGAGGGAAAAACTTGCCGAAGAATTAATTTCAGCAGCTAATAATACTGGCTGGGCAGTAAAGAAAAAACAAGATACTCATCGAATGGCTGAAGCCAATCAAGCTTTTGCCCACTTTGCGCGATAAATTTTTTAAGATATGCCAAGAATTTATCCAATAGAACGTACAAGGGATATAGGAATTATAGCTCATATTGATGCTGGAAAAACAACCGTTACCGAACGGGTACTTTTTTATACCGGAATTTCTCATAAAATTGGCGAGGTTCATGATGGCAAAGCGATTATGGATTGGATGGATCAAGAGAGAGAAAGAGGAATTACTATTACTTCAGCGGCTACTACTTGTTTTTGGACGTCAATTGATTCTGAAAAAAAAGACGAATACCGGATAAATATTATTGATACTCCTGGCCATATTGATTTTACTGTAGAAGTTCAGAGGTCTCTCAGAGTTTTGGATGGAGCAGTAGTAGTTTTTGACGGCGTGGCCGGAGTAGAGCCTCAATCTGAAACAGTTTGGCGCCAGGCAGATAAATTTCAAGTTCCTAGAATTTGCTTTATTAATAAATTAGATAGAATGGGAGCTAATTTTGAAAAGAGTTTAAAATCTATTTGGCAAAAATTATCTCCTTTAGCTGTTGCAGTTCAGTTGCCTGTTGGAGAAGAGGCTGAATTCAAAGGTGTAATTGATTTATTAAATATGAAAATGGTAACTTTTGAAGGTGATTTTGGTCAAATTGTAAAAGAAACAGAAATCCCTGAGAATTTATTAGAAAAAGCTCAAGAGTGGCGGGAGAAATTAGTAGAAAAAGTTGCTGCAGAAGATGAAAAATTGGTTGAAAAATATTTAGCAAAGGAAGAAATTACGGTTGCTGAATTAAAAAAAGTTTTAAGAAAAGCAACTTTAAATTATAAGCTAATTCCTATTTTTTGCGGTTCAGCTCTTAAAAACAAAGGCGTTCAGCCATTATTAGACGGAGTAGTAGATTTTCTTCCTAGTCCAATGGATTTACCGTCGACCAAAGGAATTGATCCCAATACCGGTCAGGAAATTGAAAGGAAAGCTGAAGATACAGAACCGTTTTCTGCTTTAGCTTTTAAAATTACCAGTGATCCGTATGTTGGAACTTTAACTTATTTTCGTGTTTATTCTGGCTCTTTGACCAAGGGTTCTTATATTTTAAATTCGACCGTTGGTAAACAGGAAAGAATTGGTAGAATTTTAAGAATGCATGCTGCCGAACGCGAAGAAGTTTCTGAAATTTTTACAGGGGACATTGCTGCTACTGTCGGCTTAAAAAGTACTTTTACCGGTCATAGTTTGTGCGATGAAAATAATCCGATTATTTTTGAAAAAATTACTTTCCCGGAACCGGTAATTTCTATTAGAGTTGAACCAAAAACCAAGGCCGACCAGGAAAAAATGGGTTTGGCTCTTAAAAAATTGAGTGAGGAAGATCCAACTTTTAGAGTTAAAGGAGATCAAGAAACAGGAGAAATAATTATTTCCGGAATGGGAGAGCTTCATCTTGAAATTATTGTTGATAGAATGAAACGAGATTTTAAAGTTGAAGCCAATGTTGGAAGACCGCAGGTTGCTTATAAAGAAACAATTCAAAAAGAAGCAGAAGCCGAAGGTAAGTATATAAGACAGTCTGGAGGCCGAGGACAATATGGTCATGTTTTGTTAAGAGCGGAGCCAAAAGAACGAGGTGAAGGATTTGAATTTATTGATGAAATTAAAGGAGGAGTTATTCCAAAAGAATTTATTCCTGCTGTTGAAAAAGGAGTGAGAGAAGCGATGGAAAAAGGAGTAGTGGCCGGATATCCTTTAATAGATCTTTCGGTTGCTCTATATGATGGTTCTTTTCACGAAGTTGATTCTTCGGAAATAGCTTTTAAAATTGCAGGTTCTATGGCTTTTCAGGAAGTTTGCAAAAAAGCTAAACCTATTTTATTAGAGCCAATTATGAAATTAGAGGTAGTTATTCCGGCAGAATTTTTTGGCGATGTTATTGGTGATTTATCAGCAAGAAGAGGAAGAATTGAAGAGACTGCTGATAGATTGAATTTAAAAGTTATTTCAGCTAAAATACCTTTAGTTGAAATGTTTGGTTATGCTACTTCGCTTCGTTCATTGACAGAAGGCAGAGGAACGTTTACTATGGAATTTGATTGTTACGAAACAGTTCCTCAAAATATTGTTCAGGAAATTATTGAGGGTAAAAAGAAATAAGGTATTGACTATCTTGTCGAAATCAATACAATAATAATATAGTAAAATAATAATAAAAAAAATATGGCAGAAAAAGAAAAATTTGTAAGAGGGAAACCTCATCTTAATATAGGTACCATTGGTCATGTTGATCATGGAAAAACTACTTTAACAGCAGCTATTCTTAAGACTACTAAAATGAAAGGAATGAAAGCTTCGGAAAAGGGTATAGATCAGATTGACTCGGCTCCCGAAGAAAAAGCCCGAGGTTTAACAATCAATATTTGTCATACTGAATTTGAAAGCGAAAAAAGACATTATGCTCTTATTGATTGCCCTGGACATGCTGACTATATTAAAAATATGATTACTGGAGCTGCCCAGATGGACGGAGCAATTTTAGTTGTTTCTGCTCCTGATGGCCCTATGCCTCAAACCAGAGAACATATTTTATTAGCAAGGCAGGTAGGGTTGCCTTCAATAGTTGTGTTTTTAAACAAATGCGATATGGTGGATGATCCTGAAATTATTGATTTGGTTGAATCTGAAGTTAGAGAATTATTAAAAAAATATAATTTCCCAGGAGATGAAACTCCTATAATTCGCGGTTCAGCCATAAAAGCTCTTGAAGCAAAGTCTATTGATGATGAAGCAGTTAAACCAATTTTAGATTTAATTAAAACTGTTGATGAATATATTCCTGAACCTGAAAGAGAAAAAGAAAAACCATTTTTAATGGCTATTGAAGATGTTTTTTCTATTGCTGGCCGGGGGACAGTAGCAACTGGAAAAATTGAAAGAGGAGTTGTTCATCCAGGAGATGAAGTAGAAGTAGTTGGATTAGGTTCAGTTCTAAAAACTACAGCCGTAAGTATTGAAATGTTTAACAAAATTTTGGATGAAGGAATGTCCGGAGATAACGTAGGAATTTTGTTAAGAGGACTTAAAAAAGAAGATATTGAAAGAGGTCAAATTTTAGCTAAGACAGGGTCAATTACTCCACATACTGAATTTGAAAGCGAAGTTTATATTTTAAGCAAAGAAGAAGGAGGAAGACATACGCCTTTCTTTTCCGGTTATAAACCTCAACTTTATTTTCGAACTACTGATGTTACAGGAGAAATAACTTTACCGGAAGGAACGGAAATGGTAATGCCTGGAGATACGGTTAACTTAAAAGTTAAATTAATTACTCCTATTGCCATGGAAGAAAAACAGAGATTTGCTATTCGGGAAGGTGGAAAAACAGTAGGAGCTGGCGTAGTTACAAAAATAGAGAAATAAAAGTCCAAATGACAAAAGAGGATCTTGAAGTAAAACCGAAAATCCGTATAAAGCTACGGGCTTATGATAGCAAGGTAATTGATAATTCTGCTAAACAGATTATTGAAACAGCTTTGCGTTACGGAATAGAAGTTTCCGGCCCTGTGCCATTACCAACTGAAACTCATAAATATACTGTTAATCGCTCCTCGTTTGTTCATAAAGACAGTCGGGAACAATTTGAAATGAGAACCCATAAAAGATTGATTGATATTTTGACTCCAAATCCGAAATTGATTGATGCCTTGATGAATTTAACTTTGCCAGCCGGTGTAGAAATAGAAATAAAAATGTAAATATCGGTAAGTGTGGAAACTCGGTTTACAAAGATAAGTTTTTGTTCTATAATTAAAATGTTGAAATTAATTTTTTAAGAATTTAAATCTTAATTTAATAGTCACGGATTAGAGCCGGGCTATGCCCGGTTTTAAATTATTATTAAATTCGATGACAAAATTTATTCTTGGTTTAAAAATTGGAATGTCTCAAATGTTTAATGAAAAAAGAGAAGTAATTCCCTTGACTTTGATTACGGCAGGACCGTGTAAAATTAGTCAAATAAAAACTAAAGAGAAAGATGGTTATGAAGCTATTCAAATTGGTTTTTTACCAAAAAAGAAAAAAATTAAAAAAACAGAAAAAGGAAAAGAATTTAAATATCTTAGAGAATTTAGTAATTTATCGGATGACGAAGCCAAATATAAAGTTGGTGACGAAATTAATACTTCTATTTTTCAAAAAGGAGACAAAGTAAAAGTAAGCGGAATTTCTAAAGGAAAAGGTTTTCAAGGAGGAGTTAAAAGATGGGGATTTCATGGAAGAAATGCTACTCATGGAGTAAAACACGAAGAACGAACTTTAGGTTCAGTAGGTAGTGCTTATCCGGAAAGGGTAATTAAAGGAAGAAAGATGCCGGGTCGTATGGGAGCAGAGAGGGTAACAGTTAAAAATTTAAAAATTGTAAAAATAGACAAAGAAAATAATTTATTAGTGATAAAAGGAGCTGTTCCAGGAAGAAAAGGAACACTTCTTGAAATTTCAAATTCTTAAATGTTAAAAATACCGATTTATAATCAAAAAGGAGAAGAGGTTGGGACAACTTTATTGTCAAAAGAGATTTTTGAGGTTGCTGTTAATCCTGATTTAGTTTATCAAATTGTGACTTCTCAAATGGCTAATCGGAGAAAACGAATAGCTCATACCAAGGGAAGAGGAGAAGTAAGCGGTGGTGGAAAAAAACCTTGGCGGCAAAAAGGAACAGGTAGAGCAAGAGTGGGCTCTAATCGTTCTCCTTTGTGGCGCGGAGGAGGAGTAACTTTTGGGCCAACCAAAGAAAGAGTTTTTAAAAAAAAGCTTAATAAAAAAATGCAAAGAAAAGCCCTATTTATGATTTTATCATCTAAAGTTAAAAATAATTTAACTTTAATTTTTGATAAAATTAATATTGAAAAACCAAAAACTAAAATTTTAGCTGAAATAATTAAAAATTGGAAATTAAAAACAAAGATTTTTTCTGAAAAGGGTTCTTGCTTAATTGTTTTAGATGAATTGAAAAAAGATGTTATTTTGGCTACTAAAAATCTTTCCGGAATTAAAACTATCCAAGCAAAAGACTTAAACGCTTTGGATTTACTTTCTTTTAAATATTTAATAATAGCCAAAGGATCGTTAAAAGTAATAAAAGAAACATTTCTAAAATAAAATGAGTCAAGTATATAAAATTTTAAAAGCTCCTCAGGTTACAGAAAAAGCAACCGATTTGGTTAAAAAAAATCAGTATGTTTTTAAAGTTTGGTCAAGGACGAATAAACCGGAAATTAAAAAAGCAGTTGAGGATATTTACGGAGTTAGTGTTGTAGCAGTGAATATTATTAAAATTCCAAGAAAGAAAAGAAGATTAGGAAAAAAATCCGGATTCAGAAAGAGTTATAAAAAAGCTGTTGTTAAAATTAAAGAAGGACAAAAGATAGAAGTATTACCAAGATAATTAAGAATTTATTTTGATAAATGAAATATAAAATATTAACTAAAAAAAAACCGGAAAGAAAATTACTTATATCTCTTAAAAAAAGAGCTGGTAGAAATTTTGCAGGCCGTATAACTGTACGTCATAGAGGAGGAGGATCAAGAAAATGCTATAGAACTGTTGATTTTGGAGAAATTTTAATAGATATTCCAGCTAAAGTTATAGCTATTGAATATGACCCAAACCGTACAGCTTTTCTTTGTCTTTTGGAATATCAAAACAAAGAGAAACGGTATAGGATAGCTGCTAAAGATTTAAAAATTGGAGACGAAGTAATAATTTCAGAAAAAGCAGAAATTAAAATCGGCAATCGAATGAGATTAAAAAATATTCCAGTTGGGACAGAGGTGTTTAATATTGAATTAGAGCAAGGAAGAGGGGGAAAATTAGTGAAGGGAGCTGGTACTTCAGCTAAAATATTAGCACAGGAAGAAACCTTCTGTCTTTTAGATATGCCTTCTTCAGAAGTTAGAAAAGTTTCCCAAGAATGTTATGCTACAATCGGTCAAGTATGTAGAACTGAATATCATTTTGAAAAGATGGGAAAAGCTGGTAGAAAAAGACTAAAGGGTTGGCGGCCAGTTGTTCGTGGTATAGCAATGAATCCTGTTGACCATCCTCACGGAGGAGGAGAAGGAAGAAGTTCAATTGGATTAAAATATCCGAAAACTCCTTGGGGAAAACCGGCTTTAGGAGTGAAAACGCGAAAGAAAAATAAATGGACAAATAAGCTTATTATTAAAAGAAGAAAGAAAAAGAAAAGGAAAAAATAAATTATGTCTAGAAGTTTAAAAAAAGGTCCTTATTTGGACGAAAAATTATTAAAAAAGATTAAGAAATTAAAACCTGGTCAGAAAGAAATTATTAAAACCTGGTCAAGAAACTGTACAATTTGTCCAGAAATGATTGGTTTTACTTTTGGCGTTCATAACGGTCGGGAGTTTATAACGGTTCAAGCTACCGAAGAAATGGTTGGACATCGTCTTGGAGAATTTTCTCCTACTACGAAATTTTCCCGACATGGAGGAAGAATGCAAAGAGAAATGGAACAAAAGACAACTACTACTACTAAATAATATGGTAACTGTTACTGCTAAATTGCGTTATTTAAAAATTGCTTCACGAAAAGTGAGGCTAGTTGCGAATTTAATTCGTGGAAAAAAAATTGAGGAAGCTCAAAATATTTTAAATTTTACAATCAAAAAAGCTTCTCTTCCTTTATTGAAACTCTTAAAACAAGCAATAGCTAATGCTAAAAATAATTTTCAATTAAATGAATCAAATCTTTTTATCACTAAAATTTTAGTTGATGAGGGTCCAAAGTACAAAAGATGGCGAGCTCGCTCTCGTGGTAAAGCTGAACAAATCCAGAAGAAAACTTCTCATATTACCATAGTTCTTGATGAACTTATAAAAGGAACTTCTCATAAAATAAAGAAAATTAAGAAGATAGAAAAACCGGCAAAAGTTAAAAAAATAGAAAAAACAATTAAAGTTGAGAAACCTAAATTAAAACCGGAAACGAAAATAAAAAAACCAAAAATTGAAAGAGGATTAAAAAGAATATTTAGACGAAAAGCATTTTAATATGTCACATAGAGTCCATCCAAAAATATTTAGATTAAAAGAGATAAATGACTGGGATTCCAGGGGTTTTTATCGTAAGAAATTTCCTCAATATCTAGAAGAAGATTTAAAAATAAGAAACTTCTTAGAAAAAAAATTAGGAAAAATAGGAATAGAAAAAATTGAAATTGAAAGATTTCCAAGAAAAACAAATATTATAATTTCTTCCGCAAGGCCCGGTTTAATTATTGGAAGAGGGGGAGAGGGAGTTGAGATGTTGAAAAAAGAGTTAATTAATAAACTTAAACTAGGAGATAAAGCTAAAGCTTCATCCTTCGCTAATGCTCAGGTAACTGAAGAAGACAAACGAGAAATAAGATTGGAAATTAAAGAGATTAAAGATCCGTGGTCTTCGGCTTCTTTAGCCGGTCAATGGATTGCTCAACAAATTGAAAGGAGAATTCATCCAAGGCGGGCTTTAAAACAAGCTTTAAGTAAAATTTTATCTTCCAGAGAAACAAAGGGATGCCGGTTAGAAATATCCGGACGATTGGGTGGAGCGGAAATTGCCAGGAGAATATTATTAAAAGAAGGCAAAATGCCTCGCCAGACTATTAGAGCGGAAATAGATTATGCTCTTACTGAAGCTCATTGTACTTATGGAGTAATTGGAATAAAGGTTTGGATATACAAAGGAGAAAAGTTTTAATTTTATGCCAATATTAATGCCGAAAAAAGTAAAACATCGAAAATGGAGAAAAGGAAGGTCAAAAGGGAAATCTTTTCGGGGAACCGAAATTGCTTTTGGCTCTTTTGGCTTAAAATCATTGGGTAGCTGTTGGATTTCTGCCAGACAACTTGAAGCCAGTAGAAGAGCGATTATTAGATATTTGAAGCGAGGAGGAAAACTTTGGATTAGAATTTTTCCTGACAAACCCATAACCAGAAAAGGAACAGAAGTGCCAATGGGCGGAGGAAAAGGTTCGGTTGACCATTATGCTTTTCCTATTAAGCCAGGCAGAATTATTTTTGAACTTGAAGGAATAAAAGAAGAAATAGCCAAGGATGCTTTCAAAAAAGCTGCCGATAAGTTGCCAATAAGAACAAAATTTGTTAAAAAATGAAAGTAGCAGAATTAAGACAAAAATCCAAAGCAGAATTAAAGAAACTCTTAAATAGTAAAGAAGAGAAATTACGAGTTTTATATTTTGACTTAGCAGCTGGAAAAGTTAAAAATGTTAAAGAGATTAGGAATATTAAAAAAGACATTGCAAGAATAATGACAATATCAAAAAAATGAAAAAACAATTAACTGGAAAAATTATTTCTGATAAAATGCCTAAAACGGTTGTAGTTAAAGTTGAAACCATAAAAGAACATCCTAAATATAAAAGGAGATATAAGTTTCATAACAAATATAAAGCTCATTTTGAAAAAGAGGAATATAAAATAGGCGATATGGTGGTTATTGAAGAATGCCGACCGATAAGCAGAGATAAACGGTGGAAAGTAATAAAAAAAATATGATCCAACCACAAACAATGTTAAAAGTAATTGATAATACCGGAGCAAAAATTGTTCAATGCTTTCGAGTTTTAGGCAGTACTCGTAAAAGATATTCTCAGATTGGAGAATGTATTGTAGCTACGGTAAAAGAAGCAGAACCGAGAAGGTTAGTTAAAAAACATGAAATAGTACAAGCAGTGATTGTCAGACAAAGGAGAGCTTTTCGAAGGAAAGATGGTTCCTATATTCGCTTTGACGATAATGCTTGTGTAATTTTAGAAGGAAAAACAAAAGAGCCAAAAGGAGGAAGAATTTTAGGTCCAATACCGCGAGAAATCAGGGAAAAGGGATTTAATAAAATAGCTAATTTAGCCGAAGAACTTGTATAAATAAGATGAAAATACATAAAGACGATACAGTTTTAATAATTTCAGGAAAAAGTAAAGGAAAGAAAGGTAAGGTTTTAGAAGTTTTTCCAGAGAGAAAGCGAGTTTTAATAGAAGGAGTTAATTTAAGAAAAAAACACCAGAAGCCAAAAAAAACAGGAGAAAAAGGCCAGATTGTTGAGATGCCCGGTCCTATTGATATTTCTAATATTAAACTGATTTGTCCAAAGTGTGGTAAGGCAACAAGGATAGGTTATAAAATAGTCGAAAAGAAAAAACATAGAATTTGTAAAAAATGTCAGCAGGAAGTATAAAATAAATATGTTACATTTACCTGAAAAATATGAAAAAGAAGTAGTTGTTGAAATGATGAAGAAGTTTGGTTATAAAAGTAAAATGGCTGTTCCGAAAATTGAAAAAGTGGTAGTTAATACCGGTTTTGGAAAGTTAATTTCTGATAAATCTTCAGACGAACAGAAAAAAATTTGCCAATCTATTTCAGAAGATTTAGCTTTAATCTGCGGACAGAAGCCAGTTCTGACTAAAGCTAAGAAATCAATTGCTGTTTTCAAAACTCGTGAAGGAATGATAATTGGAGCTGCCGTTACTTTAAGGAAAAAATTAATGTTTGATTTTTTGGAAAGATTAATTCATATTGTTTTACCGAGATCCAGAGACTTTCGAGGAATAGATGTAAAATCCATTGATAAAAAAGGAAATTTAACCATTGGAATTAATGAACATATTACTTTTCCTGAAATTTTACCGGAAAAAACAAAGATTATTTTCGGTTTAGAAATAACTGTGGTGACTATGGCAAAAACAAGAGAAGAAGGTCTGGAATTATTAAAATTAATGGGATTTCCGATAAAAACGCAGTGATATTATTATGACTACGAAAGCGCAAATTGTTAAATCAAAAAGGGAACCAAAATTCAAAAGTCGAGTTGTAAGACGATGTTTTCGCTGTGGGAGAAAAAGAGGATATCTTCGCAAATTTGGTTTATGCCGAATATGTTTTAGAGAATTAGCAAATCAAGGGAAAATACCTGGAATTAAAAAGTCTTCCTGGTAAAATTATGACTGATCCAATAACAGACATATTAAATAGAATAAGAAATGCCCAAGCCGTATTAAAAGATACATTAGAGTGTCCTTTTTCTAAGTTAAAATATGAAATTGCTAAAATTTTAGAGAAAGAAGAATTTATTATGAAAGTTGAAAAAAAAGGAAGGGGAATAAAAAGAATTATTGAAATTACATTAAAAAAAAGTAAAGATAAATCTCCGATAATTTATGAACTGAAGAGAATTTCAAGGCCGGGTCAGAGAATTTATAAAAAAGCTAAAGAGCTTAAACCAATAAAAGGTGGTTATGGAATAGCTATAATTTCTACTCCTAAAGGACTTATGACTGATAAAAAAGCCAGAAAACAAAAATTGGGAGGAGAAGTATTATGTGAAATTTGTAAATAATATGAGTCGTATAGGTAAAAAACCAATTCAAATACCGGAAAATATAGAGGCTAAAATTGAAGGCCAAAAAATTGTTATTAAAGGACCAAAAGGTGAACTTTTTCGGGAAATTCGGCCGGAAATTAAAGTTGAGATTAAAGAAAATCAAATTTTGGTTTCACCTAAAGATGAAACCAAAAAAACTAAAGCTTTTTGGGGATTAACCCGAGCCCTTATAGCTAATATGGTTTTAGGGACAACCGAAGGTTATGAAAAAAAATTAGAGATACAAGGATTAGGCTTTAAGGCTTCTATAGAAGGAGAAGAAATAGTTTTATCTGTTGGTTTTAGTCACTTGGTTAGAATAAAAGCGCCACAGGGTATAAAATTTTCAGTAGAAAAAAATATTATTATTGTTTCAGGAATTGATAAAGAGAAAGTTGGTCTTTTTGCATCTAAAATAAAAAAAGTTAAACCTCCCGAACCTTATAAGGGAAAAGGAATTAGATATCAAGGAGAAATAATTAAAAAGAAGGTTGGAAAGAAAGCCACTACCTCAATGTAATTTTATGGATACTAAAATAAAACGCGAAAAAAGATTCATACGACATAAAAGAGTAAGGGCGAAAGTAAAAGGAACAGCAGCTATTCCCAGGCTTTGTGTTTTTCGCTCGGCAAATTATATTTATACTCAACTTATTGATGATGAAAAAGGTCATACAATAGCTGCAGCAGATGATCGAGAGATGAAATCTAAAGGCAAGAAAACAAAAATTGAAATTGCTAAGGAAGTTGGGAAATTAATTGCCGAGAAAGCCCTGAAGAAAAAAATTAAAAAAGTTGTTTTTGATAAAGCAGGTTATGCTTATCATGGTAGAATAAAAGCTTTAGCTGATAAAGCAAGAGAAGAAGGATTAAAATTTTAAGATGTTTAAAAGAAATTTTCAAAAAAATAAAGAGGAAAAAAAGCAGGAGTTTGAATCAAAACTTTTAGATTTGGCAAGAACTTCTCATACCAGAGCTGGCGGGAGAAGGATAGGATTTAGAGCTGTGATAATAATTGGAGATAAAAATGGTAGAGTTGGATTAGGAGTAGCTAAAGGAGCAGATGTAGCTCAGGCAATTGAAAAAGCAACCAAATTGGCTAAAAAGAACTTAATTAATGTTCCAATTGTTTCGGATACTATTTCCCATGAAATTAATGCAAAGTTTGGTCCAGCTAGAGTACTTTTGAAACCCCAAAGAAAAGGAAGAGGATTAGTAGCTGGTGGAACCGTAAGAGTTATTTGTAACTTAGTAGGGATAAAAAATATTTCGTCTAAAATTTTAGGTAGAACCGGGAATAAACTTAATAATGCAAGAGCTACTATTATAGCGCTTAAAAAATTAAAATATGCAACTCCATCAACTAAAACCAAAACATAAATTAAAGACAAAGAAAAGAATAGGTAGGGGAGGAAAGAAAGGAACTTATTCGGGCCGAGGAATGAAGGGCCAACGGTCGCGAGCCGGGCGAAGATTCGAACCGATTATTCGAGGTTTAATAAAAAGGTATCCAAAATTAAGAGGATACAAATTTAAGCCAAAAGTCAAAAACCAAAATTCAGAAATTGTTATTTTAAATTTGGATATTTTAGAAAAGAAATTTAATTCTGGAGAGAGAATAACTCCTAAAGTATTGCTTGAGAAAAAAATAATTTCTACAATAAAAGGGAAATTGCCTAAAGTAAAAATTTTAGCAGAAGGAAAATTAACAAAAGCTTTGATTATTGAAAATTGTCAATTTTCAAAACAAGCTAAAGAAAAAATAGAAAAAGCCGGTGGTAATATAAAATAATATGTGGTTGAACAAAATCATTCAAATTTTTAAGATCAGAGATTTAAGAAACAAAATATTATTTGTTTTAGGTACTTTTACTCTTTTTCGCATAATGGCTAATATTCCCATGCCAGGAGTTAATGCTGAAAATCTAAGAAGTTTTTTTGATCAGTTTCAAATGTTTGGTCTTTTAAATATGTTTACCGGCGGAGCATTAGATAACCTTTCTATTGTAATGTTGGGATTAGGTCCATATATTACAGCTATGATTATTCTTCAATTATTGACTATGATTTTTCCTCAACTGGAAAAAATGTACAAAGAAGAAGGCGAAGCTGGCCGCCAAAAATTCAATCAATATTGCCGAATTGCTGCTGTTCCATTAGCTGCTCTTCAGGGGTATGCAATGCTTAGTTTATTTCAACGTCAAGGAGCTATTGGTGTTTTGTCGCCAATAGCTTTGCTTGTTTCAATTTTAACTATTACTGCCGGAGCTTTATTTTTAATGTGGTTAGGAGAACTGATTTCAGAAAAAGGAATTGGCAATGGTGTTTCTCTTATGATTTTTGCAGGAATTATTGCTGACTTTCCTAATAATGTCCGACAGATGTTAGTTACTTGGGATCCGGCTCGTCTGCCAAGCTATATACTCTTTTTCGGCATGGCTTTGTTTATTATTTTCGGAGTAGTTTTGATTAATGAAGGTCGCAGGAATATCCCTGTTTCTTATGCTAAAAGAGTAAGGGGAATGAAAATGTATGGAGGTGTTTCCACTTATTTACCATTAAATGTTAACCCAGCTGGAGTAATTCCAATAATTTTTGCTTTATCAATTATGCTTTTTCCAGGTATGATTGCTGGTTTTTTAGGAGGAGCTGGAGGAACAATTGGACATATTGCTCAAACTATTGGAAATTTATTTGAGAATGCTTGGTTTTACGGAATCTCATATTTTTTATTAGTTGTTCTTTTTACTTATTTTTATACTGCTGTTACCTTTGACCCAAAAGCTATTGCTACTAATTTAAAGAAGATGGGTGGATTTATTCCCGGAATCAGGCCGGGAGAAAGCACGGCTAATTTCATGTATTATATCTTAAATCGAGTTTTGTTAATCGGTGCTCTTTTCTTGGGAACGATTGCTGTTATGCCGTCAATTATTGGCGGAATAACGGGAGTAATGGTTTTTAGCTTTTTAATTGGAGGAACGGCTTTATTAATTGTGGTTGCTGTAATTTTGGAAACAGTGAAGCAAATAAACGCTCAATTGCAAATGCGGGAATATGAAACCTTTTAGAGTAATTATTTTATTGGGATCGGCAGGATCAGGAAAAGGAACACAGGCAAAAATACTTTGTAAAAATCTTGGTTTGGAATATTTTGGCAGCGGCGATAGTCTTAGACAGCGGCAAAAAATAGGGGATTTTACTTCAAAGAAACTTATTAAAATTATGAGAGAGGGAAAACTTGTTCCCAGTTTTGTAATTTCTAAACTTTGGATGGATAAATTGGAGAAATTTAAACAGGAAAAAAAAATAAATGGCTTACTTAGTGACGGTAGCCCGAGAAAAACAGAAGAAGCTAAACTTCTTGATGAAGCTTTAGAGTGGTATGAATGGCAAAAGAATATAAAAGTTGTTTTTATTAGTATTTCTGAAAGAGAATCTTTTAATCGCCTGACCAAAAGAAGACAATGTAAAAAATGTGGCAGAATTATTCCCTGGATTGGAGAATTCAAAAAACTTAAGAAATGTGATAAATGCGGCGGAGAACTTATTATCAGAGCCGATGATAAACTTTTTGCTATTAAAAAACGCTTGGCAGAATTCAAAAAAGAAGTTATACCAGTAATAAATCATTATCGAAAGCAAGGTAAATTAGTTAAAATTAACGGGGAACAGAGTATAGAAGATGTTTTTCAAGATATTTTAAAAAACATCAACTAAATTTATATAGTCAATGATTTTAATTAAAACTCCGGAAGAAATTCAAATAATGGCCGAAGGAGGAAAGCTCTTATCTAAAATTGTAAAAGTTTTAGAGAAAAAGATTAAACCGGGTATTAAAACCAAAGAATTAGATAGGGCTATTGAAGCCCTAATTTTTAACTGTGGAGGAAAACCGAATTTCAAAGGTCAGGATGGATATCCGGCAGCTCTTTGTACTTCAATAAATGAAGAAATTGTTCATTCAGTGCCTTCAAAAAGGATTCTCAAGGAAGGAGATATTATTACTTTGGATTGCGGACTTTTATGGAAGGGTTTTCATACTGATATGGCTGTTACTATACCAGTAGGGAAAATTTCTTCTCAAGCTGAAAAATTAATTCAATCAACTAAAGAAGCGCTTAAAAAAGGAATTAAAAAAGTAAGACCTGGAAATACTTTTGGTGATATAGGAAATGCTATTCAAGAATACGCAGAATCGCAAGGATTTAATGTAGTTAGAGAATTATGCGGTCACGGAATTGGTAGAAACCTACACGAAGATCCTCAAATTTTAAATTATGGGAAAAAACATTCAGGATTAAAAATAAAAGAAGGCATGGTATTTTGTATAGAACCAATGTTGACAGCAGGAAATTGGAAGATAAAAAAAAGTAAAGATGGCTATAGCTATGAAACAGAAGATGGTTCTTTATCGGCTCATTTTGAACATATGATGGCTGTAACTAAAAACGGCGTCAAAGTTTTAACTGTGGTATAATAATTTAGATGAAACCTTTTATTGTAGCTAACTGGAAAATGAATCCTATAAGCTTAGCTAAAGCTAAGCAGCTTTTTAATGAGATTAAAAAAACCAAAGCAATTATTTGTCCACCTTTTGTTTATTTGTCAGCTTTGAGGACTTCTGGTGCTCAAGATTGTTTTTGGGAGAATCAAGGAGCTTTTACTGGTGAAGTTTCTCCAAAACAGCTTAAAGATTTTGGTTGTAAATATGTGCTTATTGGTCATTCGGAAAGGAGAAAATATCAAGGAGAAACAGAAGAGATGATTAATAAAAAATTGAAAGCTGTTCTAGAAGTAAATTTAAGACCAATTTTGTGTATTGAAAAAATTTCTCAAATTAAAAGAGATATAAATGGAATTTCAAAAGAAAAATTAGGAAAAATAATTTTAGCCTATGAGCCGGTTTGGGCAATTGGTAGTGGTAAAGCTTGTGGGATTTCAGTAGCAAGGAAAATGAATTCAGCAATTAGAAAAATTCTTAAGAAAAACATTTTATTGTATGGAGGGAGTGTTAATTCTCAAAATGTTAAAGGTTTTATTAAAGAAGCTGGATTTCAAGGAGTTTTAATCGGTAAAGCTTCCTTAAACGCTAAGGAGTTTATTAAAATAGTTGAGAGTATTAGTAACTAATATTTATGGTAGAATATTTTTTAAATGGCCATTTTTACAATCCAACTCGTGGAAATTTAAAACTAAATCAAGTAATTGATGAAATTTTGAGTTATATGAAAGATAATCCTGAAAAGTTTTATGATATTATTGTTGGTTGCGATTCGTCTTCGGGCGAAGAGCCCAATTTTCCAGTAGTAGTAGTAGTTTTGAGAAAAGGAGAAGGGGGAAGATTTTTTATTAAAAAAATTAAATATAAAAATCGTAAATTTTATAATTGGAAAGAAAGAATTTTAGAAGAAGTTTTATTGTCTTGCAAATTAGCTTTGTTTTTAAGAGAAAACGTAGAACAAAAAATAAAAACTCATTCTTTTAATTATCAATTTCGTTATATTCACGCTGATGTTGGAGAAAATGGGCTTACCAGAGATATGATAAAAGAAGTAATTGGGCTAATTCGAGGAAATGGTTTTGAGCCGAGGATTAAACCGGAATCATTTGCAGCCTCAAACGTAGCTGATAGATATGCCTAGATCGAATATAAAGGCGATTATAGCAATGTCTGGAGGAGTAGATAGTTCAGTAGTAGCAGCCCTGTTAAAAAGGGCTGATTTTGATGTTACGGGAGTTTTTATGAAACTTTATGACTCCTCTGAATTTAGGAAAGCCGAAAGAAAAGCAAAAGAAATTGCTAAATTTCTAAAAATTTCCTTTTTAACTTTAGATTTTAAAAAAGAGTTTGAAAAAGATGTGATAGATTATTTTTTAAGAGAATATAAAAAAGGAAAAACACCGAATCCTTGTATTAAATGTAATCAGGAAATAAAATTTGGAATTTTTCTAAAAAAGGCAATGGAATTAGACGCCGATTATATTGCTACTGGTCACTATGCTCAAACTAAAAATAATAAGTTGTTAAAAGCTAAAGATAAAGAAAAAGACCAAACTTATTTTTTATATAATTTAAAACAAAGCCAACTCAAAAAAATTTTATTTCCTATCGGTAATTTTACGAAAGTAGAAATTAGAAAAATAGCCAAAGATATTGGCATAGCTAGTTTAATAAGGCCGGAATCAAAAGATATTTGTTTCCTTAAAGGTAAATATCAGGATTTTTTAAAAAAATATTTAAAATTAAAACCAGGACCAATTCTTGATATATCCGGAAAGAAAATTGGCGAGCATCAAGGTTTGTTTTTATATACCATTGGCCAGAGAAAAGAAATAAGAATAGCCGGTCTTAATCCTTATTATGTTTTAAAATTAGATTTCAAAAAAAATGCTTTAATTGTGACAGATAATGAAAAAGATTTATATAAAAAAGAATTGATAGCTGAAAAAGTAAACTGGATTTCAGGGAAAAAGCCTAAAATGCCTTTAAAAATTAAAGCTAAAATTAGATATTTACATCCAGCTGATTCAGCTATCATCTCTTCGTCCGTCAAAACGCAAAACTGTTATCGGATAATTTTTACTATACCTCAGCGAGCAATCACTCCTGGTCAATCAGTGGTTTTTTACAAAGGTAAAGAAATTTTAGGTGGGGGAATAATAAAATAATTTTTTATTTGGCGAAGTTATCTATTTTTGATAAAATAGATAAAACATATGACTTCAAAAGAATTAAGAAAAAAATTTTTGGATTTTTTTGAAAAAAGAGGACATAAAGTTGTATCCTCTGCTTCGTTGATTCCAGCTGACCCTACTTGCTTATTTACAACAGCTGGAATGCAACAATTTAAAGAATATTTTTTAGATAAGAAATCTCCGTATGGAAACAAAGTTGTTTCCTGTCAGAAATGCTTCAGAACTTCGGATATTGAAGAAGTAGGAGATAAAAATCACTTAACCTTTTTAGAAATGCTGGGAAATTTTAGTTTTAACGATTATTTTAAAGAAGAAGCTATGAAACTAGCTTATGACTTTCTTTTCCAGGAACTGAAATTACCCTTAAAAAATGTTTTTTTCACTGTTTTTAAGGGAAATAAAGAAGTTCCTTTTGATAAAGAATCTTTTTTAATTTGGAAAAAAATGGGTGTTTCTGAAAAAATAATAAAAAGATTTGGAAAAGAGGATAATTTTTGGGGACCAACTGGAAAAGAAGGCCCTTGCGGACCAACAACTGAAATACATTTTGGCGACACTGAAATTTGGAATTTAGTTTTTAATGAATATTATCAAGATGAAAATGGAAAACTAAGTTTGCTGAAACAAAAAGGAGTAGACACTGGTATGGGATTTGAAAGGTTACTTATGATTTGTCAGAAAAAATCTTCAGTATATGAAAGCGATTTGTTTACACCTATAATAAAAGAAATCTCGAGCAATAATGAAAAAGCTAAGAGAATCGTCGCTGATCATATTAGAGGGGCAGTTTTTTTGGCTTCGGAAGGAATTTTACCTTCAAATATTGAAAGAGGCTATATTTTAAGAAGGATTTTAAGGAGGGCTATTCGTTATGGCAGGATCTTAAAATTAGATTCGGATTTTTTAATTCCCATGGCTAAAAAAGTTATTGAGATTTACCAGGATACTTATCCTCAAATCAAATCAAAAGAAGCGGATATTTTAATTATAATTCAAAACGAAGAGGAAAAATTTGAAAAAACTTTAGAGAAAGGAGAGAAAAAAATAAGAAAGATTACTAAAACTCTCAAATATGAAATTAAAGGAAATGAGGCGTTTGACCTTTATCAAAGCTATGGATTTCCTTTAGAACTTATTGAGGAGATTGCTAAAGAAAAAGGATTAAAGATTGATAAAAAAGCTTTTTTTGAGGCTCAGAAAAAACATCAGGAAATTTCTCGAGCTGGAAAGGAAAAAAAGTTTGGCGGAGGTGGAAAATTTTCACCAAAACTTCATACTGCAACTCATTTATTACACGCTGCTTTAAGAAAAGTTTTAGGAGATAAAGTAAAACAAATGGGTTCAGATATTACTTCTGAAAGACTTCGATTTGACTTTTCTTATTTTCAAAAAATGAGTGATGAGCAGTTAAAGAAAGTTGAAGAAATTGTCAATCAGAAAATTAAAGAAGATTTAGAAGTAAAAAGAGAGGAAATGAAATACGAAGAAGCAGTTAAAAAAGGAGCTTTGGCCTTCTTTAAAGAAAAATATCCCGAAGAAGTGAGCGTTTATCTAATTGGTAATTTTTCTAAAGAAATTTGTGCTGGACCTCATGTAAGAAGAACTTCAGAATTAGGTAAATTCAAGATTATTAAAGAAGAATCCTCGGGAGCAGGCATTAGGAGAATTAAAGCTATTTTGTTAAGATAAAAACATGTCCAAAAAAATATTTGATATTTTACCGCCAGAAAAAGTAAAAAAAGGCCCTCTTTTTAAAAAAGAGAAGAAAAAAATATCAGAAAAACATAAAAATATCACTTGTTTTTCTAAAAAAAAGAGGAATTTAGTTTTTATTGTATTAATTTTAGTTTTAGTTTTTCTTTCCTGTTATTTCACTTTATCTAAAGCAGAGGTGGAAATTTGGCCGGTAAAAAGGGTTTCTACTTTTAAAACGGAAATTACTATTAGTAAAGAAATAAATCAATTAGATGTTTCAAATAAAAATATTCCTGGAGAGATTTTCGAAATTGAGAAAACTGTTACCGAAGAAATTTCATCTTCAGGTAAGGCCTTAAAAGAAAACAAAGCTGAAGGAATAATCCGAGTTTATAATGTTTATTCTTCTAATTCTCAAATTTTAATAGCCAGAACCCGTTTTGTTTCAGCTGATGGAAAATTATTTAGAACTCCTGTTAAAGTTGTTATTCCAGGTGAACATTATGAAGGCGGAAAATTAGTTCCTGGTTATTCTGATATTGCGGTAAAAGCTGACCAGCCAGGTCCGGAATATAACATAGGTGCTTCTAGTTTTTCTATTCCTGGATTTGCCGGAACAGCCAGATATACCAAATTTTATGGTGAGTCTTTTCAGAATATGACAGGAGGTTTTAAAGAGGAAGTTTCTAAAGTTACACAAGAAGATTTAGATCAAGCCCAAGAAACATTAGAAAAAAGAGCTCTTGAGCAAAACGAAATTGCCCTGAAAGAAAAAATTCCTTCAGATTTTATTTTATTAAAAGGAATTTTGGATTCAAAAATTTTAGATAAATTTTCTTCAGCTCAAGCCGAAGATGAATTAGAAAAATTTAATTTTCAAGTAAAAGCTAAATCAACTGCTTTGGTATTTAAAACAGAAGACATTGAAACCTTTGCTAAAGAATATATAATTTCTCAAATCTCTAAGGAGGAAGAACTTTATCAAGAAAGTTTGAAATTAAATTATGATTTAAAAACTATTGATTTGGAAACAGGGAAAATTTCTCTTTCATTAAATATGGAAGCTAAAATTTATTCGGCCATTGATCAGGATGAATTAAAAAAAGCTTTAAGAAAAAAATCATTAACTGAAACGCAAATTTTCTTAGAAAACTTACCCCAGATTACTAAAGCTCTAGTTAGATTTTCGCCATTTTGGGTTAATAGAATTCCCGAAAATACTGAAAAAATTAAACTTAAACTAAATCTTGACTAAATTAAAGAATTTTGCTATTTTAAATAATTAGGGAACTGTTAATGGATTCTGATAAAAAAAATATTATTCGAAAAGAAGGAATAGTTTTAGAAGCTTTACCAAGCACCAATTTTCGAGTAAAATTGGATGATAGTAATGAAGAGATACTTTGTCATCTTGCCGGTAAATTAAGAATACATAGAATTAAAGTTTTACCCGGCGATAGAGTAACAATAGAAACAAGTCCTTATGATAATAAACGAGGAAGAATTGTTTACAGAGGTAAATAAAATTTACTAAATGAAAGTTCAATCGTCGGTTAAAAAAATTTGTAAAGATTGTAAAATCGTCCGTAGAAAAGGACGAGTTTATGTTATTTGTAAAAATCCAAAACATAAACAAAGACAAGGATAATTATGCCAAGAATTGCAGGGATTAATATCCCAGAAAACAAACAAATAGAAATAGCTTTAACTTATATTTATGGAATAGGTCTTTCTTTAAGTAAGAAAATTTTAGTTGAAGCTAATATTAAATCCGAGCGAAAAGCTTCTCAGTTAGATTCAATTGAAATTCAAAGACTTAAAGAAATTATTGAGAAAAATTATAAAATTGAAGGAGACCTTAGAAGAGAAATAATTACATCAATAAAAAGGTTAAAGGATATTGGTTCTTTTCGTGGAATACGGCACCAAAAAAGACTTCCGGTTAGGGGCCAGAGAACGAAAACTAATAATAGGACTATTCGGGGAAATGTCAGAAGAACAGTGAGTTCTGGAAGAAAACCGGCAGCAACTCCAACATAATAATTCAATATTTTCAATGGGTAAAAAAAGAATTGCTATTCAAACTGAGGATGAACTCCTCAAAGAAAGGGAAAAGGTAGATTCAAAGGTGAAAAAAGAGATTAAAAGTGGCCCTCAAAAAATTAAAGAGGGAAGAGTTTATATTTTTTCTTCCTATAATAATACGATTATTACGCTAACTAATTCTCAAGGTGATGTTCTTCATTGGATGAGTGCTGGTTCTATTGGATTTAAAGGAACAAAAAAATCTACCCCTTTTGCTGCTTCAAAAGTAGCCGAAGCAATGAGTCAAGCGATTAACAAATTAGGTATTGAAAAAATAGATATTTTTGTTAAAGGAGTTGGTTCGGGTCGGGAATCGGCGATCAGGTCAATGATAGCTAGAGACTTGGAAATTAGTTCAATAACTGATATTACCCCGATTCCGCATAACGGATGTCGTCCTCCAAAAAGAAGAAGAGTGTAACAAATAATTAAAAATGAAAAACGCTAAATGTAAAATATGTAGAAGGGCAGGAGTGAAATTATTTCTAAAAGGTGATAAATGCTTATCACCAAAATGCCCGATGATAAAAAAAGCTTATCCGCCCGGTTTAAGGAAAAGAAAAAGCAGGAGTGTTTTTTCTGAATACGCTAAAGAGTTAAAGGAAAAACAAAAACTAAGAAACTGGTATGGTTTAAGAGAAAAACAGTTTCAGAAATATGTTAAAGAAATTTTAGCAAAAAGAGGAAAAGTAGAAAATGCCGGTACTTTATTGATTAGAACGTTGGAAAGTCGCTTGGATAATGTAGTTTTTCAATTGGGTTTTGCTATTTCAAGACTTCAAGCCCGACAGCTAATTTCACATCGTCATTTTTTAGTTAATGATAAAGTTGTTAATATTTCCAGCTTTTTAGTTAAAAAAGAAGATAAAATTAAGATTAGACCAACTTCAGCTAAAAAACCTGTTTTTCAAAGTCTTATTCAAACTTTAAAAAAATCTAAACCACCAGCTTGGCTTGAATTAAATATTGAAAAATTAGAAGGAAAAGTTTTAGATAAGCCAACTTTAGAAATTATTAATCCTCCTGTTGAAATTTCTTCTATTTTCGAGTATTATTCTAAATAACGCTTCAAAGAGAAGCCTTAATTAAAAATTTAAATCTATGATACCTTTACCTTATTCGTTAAAAATTATTGAGAAAAAAGATGATCAAGCTCGTTTCGAGATAGAGGGTCTTTACCCAGGTTATGGCGTGACTATTGGAAACTCTTTAAGAAGAGTTTTAATTTCTTCTTTATCAGGAGCAGCTATCACTCAAATGAAAATTAAAGGATTTTCTCATGAGTTTTCTACAATTCCAGGAGTTTTGGAAGATGTGATTATAATTATGCAAAATTTAAAACAATTGAGATTTAAAATCTATGAGGAAGAGGGGAATCAGGGACCACAAAAGGCCAGTTTAAAAATTAAAGGAATAAAAAAAATTAAAGGTTCTGATTTTAAATTTCCTAGCACAGTTGACCTGATGAATAAAAATGCTCATATTGCTACCTTAACAACAAAATCAGCTGAGTTAGATATAGAGGTGCAAATTGAAAAAGGTGTAGGTTATTCTTCAAGAGAAAGCCGAAAAAAAGAAAAATTAGAGATTGGAGCAATACTTATTGATACTATTTTTACTCCAATTAAAAGAGTAAGCTATAAAGTTGAAAATATGCGAGTAGGAGAGAGAACAGATTTTGACAGATTATTTTTAGATATTGAAACCGATGGTACTATTGAACCAGAGGCTGCATTTTTGCAAGCTTCAGAAATTTTAATTGAACATTTTTCTTTATTAGAAAAAACGCTTGTTCCTCCAGAAAATAAAATTTCAACAGAGCTTAAAAAAATAAAGAAACCTAAAAAAATAGAAAAAGATAAAAAAACAAAAAAGCCTGAAAAAATTAAAAAAGTTAAACAGTTAAAAAAGATAGCGAAAACTCCATATGAAAAAACGAAAAAAGGGAAGAAAACTAAGTAGAGAAAGAAATCAAAGGAGAGCACTTCTTAGGACAGTTTCTGGTGCTCTTCTTTTACGAGAAAAAATTAAAACCACTGAAGTTAAAGCTAAAGAAACTTCCATTTTGACTGAGAAATTTATTACTCAGGCTAAGAAAAATACTTTAGCTTCAAGAAGATTATTGGCTAAAGTTTTGCCTCAAAAGATAGTTAAAAAACTCTTAGAAAAACTTGGTCCGAGATATAAAGAAAAAAATGGTGGTTATACCAAAATTATTAAATTAGGACCAAGAAAAAGTGACGGAGCAAAAATGGCTATAATAGAACTTGTTAAATAAATTTATATATATGGTGAAGAGAGAAACTCATACAATTGATGCTACAAATAAAATTCTTGGCAGATTAGCTGTTGAAATTTCTGTTTTACTGCGTGGGAAGCAGAAACAGGATTTTGTGCCTTATCAAGATATTGGAGATTTTGTAATTATAAAAAATATTACTAAATTAAAAGTTACAGGGAAAAAAATGGAGCAGAAGGAATATTTTCGTCATTCTGCTGGTTATCTTGGCGGGGAAAAAAAAATACCCCTAAAGAAACTTTTTGAAACAGATCCTACTCAAGTTTTAAAAAAAGCAGTTTTTGGTATGTTACCTAGAAACAAATTAAGAGCAGAACAGATAAAAAGATTAAAATTTGAATAAATATGCCAAAGAAGATAATAAAAAAAATACCTAAAAAAAGCAATAAAAGAAAAATTACTAAAAAAACTTCAAGTTCTAAACTTAAGGCCGTACCTAAAATAAAATTTTTTGAGGCAGTCGGACGGCGAAAAAGAGCTGTGGCTAGAGTGCGATTATCTGTTCAGAAAGAAAAAATATTTTTAGTCAATGAAAAAACTTTAGAAAATTATTTTCCAATCCTTGAGCTTCAGGCAAAAATCTTTTCTCCCTTAAAAGAAACAGAATGTCTTAATAAATTTAAAGTTTCAGTTATAACGAAAGGTGGAGGGTTACAAGGTCAGGCTGAAGCAATTCGTCATGGAATAAGCAGAGCTTTGATTCTTTTTAATCCTGATTTTAGGAAAACATTAAAGAAAGCTGGGTTTTTAACTCGTGATTCAAGAATGCGAGAAAGAAAGAAGTTTGGCTTAAAACGAGCCAGAAGAGCTCCTCAATGGAGTAAGAGATAATATGCTGAAAGAACTTATTGACGAATTTTATATAGATCAGCAAAAAAATAAAGAACAGTATCATTTTTATATTACTGATGCTGGAAAATGTCCTCGCGGAGTGTTTTTTAAATTCAAAAATGTTCCCAGAAAAGCGTTTGACGCTAGGCTTCTGAGAATTTTTGAACGTGGAGAGAATATTCACCGAAACATCTTTAATATTTTATATCGTCTTAGGATTGGAGTGACAACCGAAGTGCCTATTCCTGCTCAAGAAATAATTTCCGGCAGGGCAGATGCAATACTTTCTATAAACAAAGAAAATTATGTTTTAGATATTAAAAGTATTAACAGTATGATCTTTAAGAATATGTCTGAACCGAAAGAAGAAAATATCTATCAAATCCAACTTTATTTACATTATTTTAATATTAAAAAAGGAATTCTGCTTTATATAGATAAAGACCAGCAGAATATTAAGGAGTTTATAGTTGATTATGACAAGAAACTTGTTCAGTCACTTTTAGAAAAGTTTATAGACCTTAAAAGTAAAATTGATATTGATGTTATTCCGAACAGATTGGTTGATTATCCTAAAAACTGGCAGTGCCAATATTGCCAATTTAAAGAAGTTTGTCGAATGGCTGACGGTGGCGAAGTCAAATGGGAAGAATTTAAAAAAATAATTAATGATCAGAACAATAGTTTTTCAGACTGATATATATTTTCCTCGCTTAGAAGATATAATTTTTTGTCAAATTGATTCCAAAACATTTCCGGGTTTTTAAATTCAGCAATCTCAATAATATTTATCCTATCTCGATCGTCGATCTCGACGATTTTTAATTTATTTTCAACATTAAATATTAAATAATTGGAATTAAGCCAAAAACAATCTTTAATTTCTTCTGAAAGACGAATTAGAAATAATTTCTCTCCAGCTTTTCTTTTCGGTTGACTGCTTATATTTTCTAAAAATAAAATCCAGATTTCATTATTAGAAAAATAAATTATTTTTCCATTGTCGGGTGAAATTTTTAAATCTTTAATTCCTTCAAAAAATTTCTCAAAAGCTTTTAGATCAGGATTAAATTGATACAAAGTTTTATTCTCTCTTAAAAAGAGAAAATTTTTGAATATTTCTAAAACATATTTAGTTTCCGGTTTCACTGAAAAAGGATTTTCATTACTATTAAGTCTTTCTTCATTTTTAAAAACAAAACCAAGATTATCTAAATAATAAACATCTTGGTTGACGGTTTTACTAGTTATAATATTTTCCGATGATGTTAAAACTTGCTTGATTTCAGTTAGAACAGGAGGAGTTTTATTAATTTCTAAACTAAAAAATTTCAACTGTTCCTTAGCTCCTATTTTTAAAGAAATTTCTTTAGAATTAGAAGGAAACTCTAAATCAAGTAAATCAACTTCTCCTGAGGAAATATCTTCTTCTGAGATTAAATGACTTTTAAGACTATTTTCTAAATTATAAAGTTTTAAAGACCAACTGTTTTTATTATTAATAGGTGAAAGGGTGTATTCTTTTAAAATTATATTTTTTCCATCAGGAGTAAACCAAAACTCTTTTACTCTATTGGTTAAAATATGAAAATTTGGACTTTCAGGAATTAAAATAATATTTTTAACTTCGGTAACTTCTTTTTCTTTAATTTCTAAGTCTTTTTGCCAAGAATAATATCCATCTTTTTTTATTTGAATTTTATATTTTTTCGGCAATAAATTTTCAATTAGAGCCGAACCGAAGAAAAAATCAGTTTTCTTTTTTAATTTATCATCAATAAATATTTCTGTCTGTTTCGGTTCAATTTTCAGAAACAAACCTCCTGTTTGAGTAAGTTTTTTTGAAGTGAAATCAATACGATAGCCCTGAGAATATAAAACAATTGTTGGTGCTAGACAGATAAATAAAATTAAACAAACTGAAAATAAAATAGTTCGTGTTTTTTTTAACATTATTTTATTATACTCCAAGAATTTCCATTTTTCAATTTTTACTCTTGTATTAGTTTAATCAATAAAGAACAAAGTTGGCTGAGTACATTTATTTTACTTAAAAATTTGGTTTTGCTAAACTAATTTAACATGTCAATAATTCCGAAAATTGAAAAAGTTGTTAAAGATACAACCATTTCTCATTTTTTATTGATGTTTGGATATAAGATCTTTGCTATTTATTTTCCTTTATTTTTAATAGCCAAAGGTTTTTCTCTTCCAGAAGTTGGTTATATTTATCTTTTAATTTATTTACCTATTGCTCTTTTTTCACCTTTGGTTGGTTGGTTTTGCCATAAAATCAATCCGGCAATTTTAGCTACAGTTGGAATTTTAGGTTATGGAATTTATGCTTTAGGAATGATTTTAATTCCTTCATTAGATAATTTTATATTTAATGGGATATTCTATTTTTGGCAGATTTTATTAGGGATTTCGGCTTCTTTATTTTTTGTTTCAATGAAAATAATTCTAATGAGTTCTTCTTTAGAAAATCCTGACCGGGCATTTGGCTGGTTTTATACTGCTCCTTATTATGCCGATGCAATAGCTCCGGCTATCGGTGCTCTTTTTATCTGGAAATTTAATTTTATCGGTGTTTTTATTTTTAGTTTAATTATTCAGATTTTTACAGCCATTTTTTGTTTTTCTCGATTGAAAAAATCAAAAATTAGATCTTCTTTTCTATCTCCAACGATTGAAAAAGTAAAATTTAATTATCAAAAAATTTTTCAGATAATAAAAAATAAAGATATTTTATTTCCCATTATTATTTCCCTTTCCGTTTTACTTTTGTCTGGTTTTTACCGAAGTTTCTTTGTTTTGTCTTTAAAAGATGTTCTTAGTTGGTCTCAAAGTTCAATTTTACTTTTCGTTTCTGTATTTTCAATTTTATTTTTGCCAATTTCTCTTTTGATTATTAAGTATTTAGGTAATTCAAAAAGTGAAAAAAATATTTTTCAAGGAGGGATAACAGTAGGAATCTCTTCAATTTTATTTGGGGTTTTGCTTCCAGTTCTGAATTTTTTTAGTATTCTATTAATTAACCTTAGTAAATCAGTAGGCAGTTTAATTACTAATTCTAGTCGATCAGGACTTTTATCTCGAGAATTAAAGGAAAATATCGAGGAAGCTGGAGCCATAGATACTATTTTTTCTCCATTTGGGGCTGCTTTAGGAGCTTTAATTTCTGGAGTATTGATTGGCTTTTTAGGATATAATCTTCTATTTATTTTCGGCGGAATTTTTGTAGTTCTTGTTAGTTTAGTAGTTAAGAAACTTGCTAAGAGATAAAAAATAGGATAGAGTAAAGATATGAAAAAAATAGGTATTGACCTGGGAACTTGTAATTCTTTAGTCTTTTTACCGAAAAAAGGAGTGGTTTTAGATGAACCTTCGGTAGTAGCAGTTTCTTTAGATGAAAATAGAATTTTAGCCGTAGGAACGGAAGCTAAAGAGATGACAGGTAGGACGCCTGATACAATTAGAGTTTATCGGCCATTAAAAGATGGAGTAATTGCTGATTTTAGAGTTACCCAGGCGATGTTGAAATATTTTATTGATAAAGTTTCCGGTCATTTTAAGTTTTTTAAACCAGAACTAATGGTTGGAATTCCGGCTGGAATTACTTCAACCGAAAGAAGAGCGGTAATTGAAGCGGGTCTTAATGCCGGAGCTAGAGCTGTTTATGTAGCAAAAGAGCCGATTTTAGCAGCAATCGGAGCTGATATTCCAATTAATTCCTGCTCTGGAAATATGATTATTGATATTGGCGGCGGAACTTCAGAGATAGCAGTGATTTCTTTAGGAGGAATTGTTACCTGTAATTCGGTCAGAGTTGGCGGAGATAAAATGGATTTAGCAATTTCTGATTATATTAAGAAAAAACATAACTTAGCCATTGGTGAACAAACTGCAGAAGAAATAAAAATGAAAATAGGTACGGCTATTCCGGAACAGAATGAAGAAAAAAAGATAACTATTCGGGGAAGAGACTTGATTTCGGGCCTACCGAAAACTATTAAGATTTCTTCTAATGAAATTTGTGAAGCAATTTCCGATACCTTATCTGATATTATCCAGGTAATAAAATTAGTTTTAAGAAATACTCCGCCAGAATTATCGGCTGATATTATTGATAAGGGAATGGTTTTAGCCGGCGGGGGAGCCTTATTAAGAAATATTTCTAATCTTATTGCTCAAAGTACAGGAGTTCCTTGTGTTATAGCCGAAGATCCTCTTAAATGTGTTGCCAAAGGAACTGGTGTTATTCTAGAAAATTTGGATATTTACAAAAAAAGTATTATGTCAAAAAAATAAGATGGAAATTATCGGGCATCAAAAACAATGGCAGTTTTTGAAAAAATCAGCAGAATTACAGAAAATTTCACATGCTTATTTGTTTTCCGGACAAGAAAAATTAGGCAAAAAGAAAGTAGCTTTAGAATTTATTGAATTAATTAATGGAGCTGAATCGTTAAAAAGTCCTGATTTGATTTTAATTGAGCCGGAAAAAAGAGAAATTAAAATTTCTCAAATTAGAGAACTTATTCAAAAGTTATCATTAAAACCGTATTCTGCTACTTTTAAAATAGCTATTATTGATAAAGCTCATTTGATTACTAACGAAGCCCAAAGTGCACTTTTAAAAACATTAGAAGAACCAAAGGATAAAACAATTTTAATATTAATTAGTGAAAATCCGGAGATGTTATTTCCAACTATTCGTTCCCGTTGTGAAATTATTAAATTTCTTCCTGTTAAAGAAACTGAAATTAAAAAATATCTTAAAGAAAAAGGCCTTTTAGAAGAAATAAGCAATCTCTGTTTAGGAAAACCTGGCGAAGCTATAGACTTTATTTCTAATCCCCAAAAACTAGAAGAAAAGAAGAAAATTATTAAAAATTTAATTAAACTTTCGTCTTCTGAATTAGTTTTTCGCTTTCAGTATGCTAAAGATTTATCAAGTCGATTGGATTTAAAAGAGGTTTTAGAGATTTGGTTATTGTACTTTCGTAATATTTTATTGACAAAAGAATATCATTCTTTTACCCGATTAAAAAATATCATTAATCAAATCCAAAAAACAATTTTTCTTTTAACTACTACTAATGTTAATCCAAGATTAGCCTTAGAAGTACTAATGTTAGAATTATAATAATGTATCAAAAAATTATTAATAAAATTAAACCTGAATTGGATAAAGTAATTGTTTTTCTAGAAAGAGAGTTATTAAAAATCCGAACGGGAAGAGCAACTCCTTCTTTAGTGGAAGATATTGAAGTGGATTGTTTTGGCCAAAAATTTCCTCTAAAACAATTAGCAGCAATATCAGCTCCTGAATTTCGACAGCTTTTAATTCAACCTTGGGATAAATCTTATCTTGAACCGATTGAAAAAGCGATTTCTAAATCTAGTATGGGAGCCTCACCGGTTGTTGATAAAGATTTAATTCGACTTTTTTTACCTCCCATGAATGAAGATTATAGAAAAAGCTTACTTAGAATTCTTTCGGAAAAACAAGAAGATGCCAAAAAAACTATAAGGAGATGGAGGGAGCAAATTTGGTCAGAGATTCAAGATGGTTTTAGAAAAGGGGAAATCAGGGAAGATGATAAGTTTAAGGCAAAAGACAAACTTCAGGATTTAATGGATGAATATAATCAAAAAATAGAAGAAATAAGAAAAAGAAAAGAAAAAGAAATTAATATTTAATCATGGTTATTTTAGTTGTTTTTTTAAGTTTAATAATTTTAATTGTTCTTCATGAGCTTGGACATTTTATTTTAGCCAAGAAGTTTGGAGTTGAAGTTGAAGAATTTGGTATAGGTTATCCTCCACGTCTTTGCGGAAAAATTTTTAAAGGAACTTTATATTCTTTAAATCTTCTTCCTTTCGGCGCTTTTGTTAAAATTAAAGGAGAAGAAGGAGGAATAGAAGACGTCCGCAGTTTCAGTACTAAACCGATTTGGCAAAGAGCTTTAATTATTTTAGGAGGAGTGGTTTCTTTTTGGTTAGTTGCAGCTATTTTATTAAGTATTGTTTTTGGACTTGGAGTGCCACAATCTATTTCAGACGATATTGAAGCAAATAATCCAAAAGTTCAAATTATAGCAGTAGTTTCTGATTCACCGGCTGAAAAAGCAGGAATAAAAATAGGGGATACAATAAAAGAATTTTCAATTTTTAATTCTAAGTTTTCAATTGATAAAATTGGGCAGGTACAGGAACTTACTGAAATATATAAAAATGAGGAAATTATTTTGACAATTGAAAGGGGAAAGAAAATTTTTGATACAACTCTTGTTCCCAGAGTTTCTCCTCCCGAAGGAGAGGGAGCAATGGGAGTAGCTTTGACACGGACAACTTTAGTTCGTTATCCTTGGTATTTAGCTCCAGTTAAAGGAGTTGAAGCTTGCTTTAATTTAACCGGTTCTATTATTGCAGGCCTGTCTCAAGTTTTAGGCAATTTGATATATGGAAAAGGATTACCTGCCGGCGCTCAATTAATGGGACCGATTGGCATTGGTTTATTAATGACTCAGGTTGCTCGTTTCGGAGCTACTTATTATCTTCAATTTGTAGCTTTAATTGCAATTTATCTTGCTGTTTTTAATATTTTGCCGATTCCGGCTTTAGACGGAGGAAAATTACTTTTTTTAGCAATTGAGAAAGTTAGAGGAAGGGCACTTAATCCAAAAATTGAACAGAATATTACAGTTGTATTTTTCGTTTTACTGATTTGTATAATGATTTTGGTAACCATAAAAGATATAATAAGAATTTTTTAATTATGCTACAATCGCAACTTTTTTGTAAAACTAAGAAAGAAGCGTCAAAGGAAGCTGAGATTATTAGTCACAAGTATTTGCTTAGAGGAGATTTTATTGAACAGTCCTTCAGCGGAGTTTATAGATTTTTGCCGTTAGGATTGAAAATTTTAAAGAAGATAGAAATAATTATCAGAGAAGAAATGAGATTTCTCGGTGCCCAGGAGTTATATCTACCGGCTTTACAAAACAAAACACTCTGGATGGAAACTAATCGTTGGAAAACATTTGACCCGCCTTTATTTAAATTTAAAGATCGTCATCAAAAAGAAATAGCTTTAGGTTCTACTCATGAGGAGGAAATTACCGATTCTTTTCGTAGAAGAATTAAATCTTATCAAAATTTGCCTTTATATCTTTTTCAAATTCAAGACAAGTTTCGGAACGAAATGCGGCCAACGTGTGGCTTATTAAGAACACGAGAGTTTTTAATGAAAGACCTTTATAGTTTTAATGCTAATAAAAAAAATTTATTAAAGTTTTATGAGAAGGTTAAAAAAAGTTATTTTAAAATATTTAAAAAATGCGGATTAAAGCCGCTTTGCGTTGAAGCCAATTCTGGAACAATTGGCGGAAAATTATCTCATGAGTTTACGGTTTTGTCAGAATATGGAGAAGATAAAGTTTTGATTTGTCAAAAATGCGGGTTTGCTGCCAATATTGAAAAAATAGGGAATATTAAAAAATGCCCAAAATGCAAAGGAAATTTAATAAAAAGAAACGCAATTGAAATTGGGCACATTTTTGCTTTAGGGACAAAATATTCAAAAGTTATGAAAGCCAGCTTTAGAAATAAAGAAGGAAAGATAATACCGGTAATGATGGGTTGTTATGGGATAGGGCTTTCCAGACTGATGGCAACGATAGTGGAATCTAATCATGATAAAGAGGGAATTATTTGGCCAAAAACTGTTGCTCCTTTTGATATTCATTTATTGGCTTTAAGTAGTAATAAAGAGATAAAGGAAAACAAAATTAAAAAAACAGCTGAAAAACTATATAAAAATTTACAGAAGAGAAATGTTGAAGTATTATACGATGACAGGGAAAATGTTTCTCCGGGAGAAAAATTTGCCGATTGCGATTTAATCGGAATTCCTACGAGAATAGTTATTAGTGAAAAAACTCTAAACAAAGATTGTTTAGAAATAAAACAAAGAAACGAGAAAAAAATTAAATTAATAAAAATTAAAAAATATGTTCAGTAAATTTTTTTCTTATCTATCTCAAGACATTGCTATTGATTTGGGAACAGCTAATTCTTTAGTTTATGTTAAAGATAGGGGAATAATTATTACCGAGCCATCAGTAGTGGCAATTAATCAGAAAACCGGCCAAGTTTTAGCAATTGGAGATGAGGCTAAAAAAATGGTTGGAAGAACTCCCAGTCATATTATAGCTACCAGGCCGTTAGTTTCGGGAGTAGTTTCTGATTTTGAAGTGACCGAGCAAATGTTAAAGTATTTTATTGAAAAAGCTCGTTATCGAAAATTTGTTTTAACTCCTAGGCCACGAGTTATTATTGGTGTTCCTTGTGGAGTAACCGAGGTAGAAAGAAAAGCAGTTTGCGATGCTGCTAAAAGTGCCGGAGCTAGAGAAGTCTTTCTAATTGAAGAACCAATGGCATCGGCTATTGGAGCCAGATTAGCTGTTCAGGAAGCCGGAGGAAATTTTATACTTGATATTGGCGGCGGAACTTCAGAAATAGCAGTGATTTCTTTAGGAGGAATTGTTATATCTAAAAGTTTGAGAATAGCCGGAGATAAGCTTAATGAAGATATAATTCAGTTTGCCCAAAATGAATATAAATTATTAATTGGAGAAAGGACAGCCGAAAACGTTAAGATTGGCATAGGTTCTGCTTATCCTCTAAAAGAAAAAAGAGAAATGCCTCTTAGGGGAAGAAATTTAGTTACCGGACTTCCTGAGGAAATTTTAGTTTCCGATGAAGATATTAGAAAAGCAATGGAGAAATCAGTAAAACAAATCGTGGATGAGGTTAAATCGGCAGTAGAAGAAACTCCACCAGAACTATTAGCTGATGTTATGGTTTCTGGGATTCAGATGTCCGGAGGCGGAGCTCTCTTACGAGGATTAGATATTTTAATCCAAAGAGAAACAAAAATTCCAACTAAAATTATTGAAGATCCAATGACTGGTGTAGTCAGAGGAGCAGGTATGGTTTTAGAGAATCTTAATCAATTACGGGAAGTTTTAGTAGAAACAGAGTATTTAGAGCCACCAAAATAAAAAATAATGGTTACAAAAAAAGAAGTACAACATATTGCGAAATTGGCTAGAATGGGTTTAACTGGAAAAGAAATAGAGAAAATGCAAAAAGAACTATCGAAGATTTTAGGTTATGTTGAGAAGTTGAAAGAGGCAGATGTTTCTAAAATAGAGCCAACCAGCCGTGTTGTTAAAAATGAAAATGTAATGAAGGAAGATAAAATAGATGAAAAATACAAAATGAAAAATGAAAAATTATTAAAGTTGGTACCGAACAAAAAAGACGATTATTTAAAAGTAAAATCAATTTTTAATAAATGAAATTAACCGATCTTACTATTGTTAAAGCACATCAAGGTTTGTTAAAAAAGGAATTTTCAGCAATTTCTCTTTGCAAAGCTTATCTGGATAAAATAAAAGAAAAAGACAAAGAAATCTTTTCATATTTGACTGTTACTAAAGATTTAGCTCTTTCTCAAGCTAAAAAAAATGATGATTTGATTTCAAAAAAAAGAAACCTATCGTTTCTTTCCGGAATTCCTGCGGCAATAAAAGATATTATATTGATTCAAGACGTTAGATGTACAGCAGCTTCAAAGATTTTAGAGAATTATATTGCTCCTTATGATGCTACGGTTATTAAAAAATTAAAGGCAGAGAACGTTGTTTTTTTGGGGAAAACCAATATGGATGAATTTGCCATGGGTTCTTCAACCGAGAATTCAGCTTTTGGCCCGACTCGAAATCCCCATGATTTAACAAGGGTAGCTGGAGGTTCTTCCGGTGGATCTGCGGCAGCTGTAGCCAATAATGAATGCGTTTATGCCTTAGGTTCTGATACAGGAGGCTCAATAAGGCTACCAGCTTCTTTCTGCGGAGTAGTAGGATTAAAACCTACCTATGGAGCAGTTTCTCGTTACGGTTTAATTGCTTTTGCTTCTTCTCTTGACCAAATTGGACCGATAACCAAGACAGTAAAAGATGCTAAAATAGTTTTCGATGCTATTAAAGGAAAAGATCCTTTTGATTCAACTAGTGTTGATGGGCCGAAGAAAGAAAATTTGAGATTGAAGATTAAAAACTTACGAATAGGAATTCCGAAAGAGTATTTTGTTAAAGGTATAGATCCTGAAGTGGAAAAATTAATTAAACAGGCAATTAAAAAATATGAAGAAATGGGAGCTAAAATTGAAGAAGTAAGTCTGCCCCATACTGAATATGCTCTACCTTCTTATTATATAATTTCTCCTTCGGAAGCTTCAGCTAATTTAGCTCGTTATGATGGTATAAAATACGGCTTTTCAGACAAAACAGCAAAAAACTTAATGGATGTATATTTAAAAAGCAGAGAAAAAGGATTTGGCGATGAGGTTAGAAGAAGAATAATGTTAGGTACTTATGCTTTGTCATCTGGTTACTATGAAGCTTATTATTTAAAGGCCCAGAAAGTTAGAACTCTAATTAGAGAAGATTTTCAAAAAGTTTTTAAAAAGGTTAATGTTATTCTTACTCCGACTTCACCCTTTACTGCTTTCAAGATTGGTGAGAAGATAAAAGATCCTCTTTCAATGTATTTGGTTGATATTTATACGGTTTCCGTTAATTTAGCCGGTTTACCAGCTCTTTCTCTTCCTTGCGGCAAAGTAAATAATTTACCGGTTGGTCTTCAAATTATCGGCAAGCCTTTTGAAGAAGATCTTATTTTAGAAATTGGTCAAGCCTTAGAAAATTATGGAGTCTGAAAATATTTTTAATTTTATAGTTTCACCAACTTTTTCTGGATGGTTTTTGTTTTTGAAAATTTTATTTATAATTGCTAGTTTGGTTTTATTTGGCTTTATTGTTTTCGTTCTTATTAAAACTAGTTGGTTAAAAAGATTGATAATTTGGGACTGGAAAGAATTTTTTTCTTATAAGCCTTATGGGGTACGGAAAGTTTTAAAAACTTGGACTAAAGTTACTAAACATTTGGAAAGCGGATTAGAATCGGAATATAAATTAGCCGTAACTGAAGCAGATTCAATATTAAATGACATTTTAAAAAGAATGAATTTTGGAGGTGAAGTTTTAACGGATAGATTAGATAAACTGACTTCTGCTACTCTTCCTAGTCTTGAGCAAGTTCGGGAAGCTCACAAGATTCGCAACAGCATTATTCATAATCCAGATTACAAGCTGAGTTTTGAGGAAGCTAAAAGAGTATTGGGAATTTATGAACAAGCTTTTCGAGATTTAGAGCTTTTTTGACTTTTAATTAAAATTTAAGTAAAATATCATCGCGGGGTGGAGAAGTAGTATCTTGCGAGGCCCATAACCTCGAGACCCTGGTGCAATTCCAGGCCCCGCAACAAGTTTAGCCGGTGTAGCTCAGTGGTTAGAGCAGGGTCTTCATAAGGCCAAGGTCATAGGTCCGATTCCTATCACCGGCATTTAATGGTCGCGTAGTGTAGTCCGGTCCAACACGTCTCCTTGTCACGGAGAAGATCACGGGTTCAAATCCCGTCGCGACCGCTAAGAAAGTAATTTTCATAAAGGAGAAAATAAAATAGAAGTGATAAATGACAATAATGTAGCCGCTGGGTCAATTGATTCAGCGGTTTTCCCTTTGAGTTTTCCCCAGTTTTTGATTTGATTTTAAGTTCATTTTAAGTTAAAATAAATGATAGAAGAGGTAATAAAAAAATGAAAATTGATTTAAAAATCCTCAAAAATAAAGTTCAAAAAGAAATTGATTCTGTTAAAGATTTAAAGGAATTGACAGAAGTTTTTAAAAAATATTTAGGTAAAAAAGGAATACTTACCGAGATTTTAGGTTCTTTAAAAAAACTACCAAGAGTAGAAAAAGTAAAAGTAGGTAAGGAAGCTAATCAATTAAAAAATTTCTTAAGAATAAAACTTGACCAAAAAGTAATAGAAATTAAAGAAAAAGCAAGAAAGGAAGCTGAAGAACAAGAAAGAATTGATTTTAGTGCTCCTGGAAAGAAACCTATTTTAGGTCATTTGCATCCTTTAACCGAAGTTAAAAAGAAAACTGAAGAGATTTTTCAAGCAATGGGTTTTTCAATAGTTAGAGGACCGCAGATTGAAAATGAGTGGTATAATTTTGATGGCCTAAACATTCCCAAAGACCATCCAGCTAGAGATCTGTGGGATACTTTTTGGCTAGAACCAGAAAGTTCAAAATTATTGTTACGGACTCATACTACACCGGTTGATGTAAGATATATGGAAAAAAATAATCCGCCTTTAAGAATTATTACTATTGACCGTTGTTTTCGCCACGAGGCTACCGATGCCAGTCATGAAATCAATTTTTATCAGATAGACGGATTACAAGTTGAGAAGAATATTTCAGTAGCTAATTTTAAAGCTACTATTCAAGAATTTTTTCAAAGATTTTTCGACAAACCGGTTAAAATTAGAATGAGACCAAGTTATTTTCCGTTTACTGAACCATCTTTTGAAATTGATATGCTTTGTTTGAATTGTGGAGGTAAGGGATGCTCTGTTTGCCAGAATACCGGTTGGATGGAAATGTTAGGAGCAGGAATGGTTCACCCTAATGTTTTAAAGAATTCAGGACTAAATCCAAAAAACTGGCAGGGCTGGGCATTTGGTATGGGTTTTGAACGATTAACAATGATGAAATATAAAATTGATGATATTAGGTTATTTTACAGCGGAGACCTTAGATTTTTAAAACAATTTTGATATGGTATTTTCTTATAATTGGTTACAATCATTTTTTAAGAAGAAACTTCCGACACCTCAGAAATTAGCCGGGCCTTTGATTATGAAATCCTTTGAAGTTGAAAAAGTGAAAAAGATGAAAAATGACTGGATTTTAGATATTGATGTTACGCCTAATCGAGCCGGAGATTGTTTTTCTCATATTGGAATAGCTCGAGAAATTGCTGCTATAATTAATTCTAAATTTCAAATCCCAGAATACAAAATACAAAATACAAAATACAAAATACAAGACTTTATTTCACTTGAAGTAAGAGATAAAAATGCTTGTCTGAGATATACTGCCAGAGTAATTATTGATGTTAAAGTTGGGGTTTCACCAAAATGGATTCAAGAACGACTAATTTCCTGTGGCTTAAGGCCAATAAACAACATAGTTGATATCGTTAATTATGTAATGTTGGAAACAGGACAACCCTTACACGCTTTTGACTGCGAAAAATTAGAAAACAAAAAAATAGTTGTCAGGTTTGCTAAAAAAGGAGAGAAAATTATTACTTTAGATGAACAAAATTTCAGTTTAGATGAAGATATTTTAGTGATTGCTGATGACAAAAAACCGGTAGCTATTGCCGGAATTAAAGGAGGAAAACTTCCAGAAGTAGATAAAAAAACAAAAACTATTGTTTTAGAGTCAGCTAATTTTGAATCAAAATTGATTCGTAGAACTTCAAAAAAATTGAAATTAAAAACAGATGCTTCTTTAAGATATGAACATGGGATTGATCCGAATTTAACTGAAATTGCAATTAACCGAGCAGCTTTTTTAATTCAAAAAATTGCTTTAGGTAAAGTAGCTAAAGGTTTAATTGATTTTTATCCTAAAAAAGTTTTTCCTAAAAAAATAAAGCTGGATTTGGATTATATGGAAAAATTATTAGGAGAGAAAGTTCCGAAAAAAGAAATAAAAAACATTTTAGAAAAGTTAGATTTTAAAATTCAAAATTTGCCTTTTAAAATTCTTACTATTGAGATACCGACAAAAAGATTAGATATTTCAATTCAAGAAGACTTGATTGAGGAAATAGGCAGAATTTATGGATACGAAAAAATTAAACCTATTTTTCCAATAACTTCTTTAATTCCATCTAAAAGGAATTTAAATATTTTTTGGGAAGATAAAACTAAAAATATCCTAAAAGAAGTCGGCTTTTATGAAGTTTATAATTATTCTTTTGTTTCAGAAAAAGATTCTAAAATTTTTGATTTGACTTCATTGATAAAAATAAGAAATCCGATGAGTGGCGAGCAAAGATATCTGAGACCGAACTTAATTCCAAATCTCTTAAAAAATGTTCAAAGAAATCAAAATTATTTTTCTAAAATTAAAATTTTTGAATTAGGGAAAATATTTAAAAGTCCCAAGAATGAAAAAAGACAACTTACCGGATTAATTACGGGAGAAGCATTTTATGAAGTAAAAGGGGCAGTAGATTCACTTTTAAATGGATTGGGGATTAGCGATATTTGGTACGATAGCTTTGAACCGTCTCCAAAAGAATCAAAAATTTTTATTTGGCATCCTAAAAAATGTGCCGAAATTAAAGTAGGGAAAGAAAAAATTGGATTTCTAGGAGAAATTTCGTCCAAAGTTCTTGAAAGTTATCAAATTAAAAATAAAGTAATTGTTTTTGATATTGATTTTGAAAAATTAGAAAAATTAAGTTTAGAAGAAACAATTTATCAGCCGATTTCTCGTTTTCCAGCTGCTGTTAGGGATTTAGCAATCTTGGTTCCGCAAGGGACAAAAGTGGTTGAGGTTTTAAATAAAATTAATATTGCTGGAGGTTCTTTAGTTAAAGATATTGATATTTTTGATATTTATGAAGGAAAGGAGCTTCCTCAAGGAAAAAAGAATTTAGCTTTTCATATAATTTATCAAGCCGAACGGACTTTAATTTCCAAGGAAATTGACGAGATACAACAAAAAATAATTAAAATTCTGGAAGAAGATCCGGAGTGGCAAGTAAGAAAATAATATGCCAAAAACAACTAAAAAAACATCTGATTATTCAGCTAAAGATATTTATGTTTTGGAAGGTTTGGAGCCGGTTAGAAAAAGGCCTGGAATGTATATTGGTTCAACAGGTTCTGAAGGATTACATCATTTAATTTGGGAATGCGTAGATAACGGTTTAGATGAGGCAATGGCCGGTTTTGCTAAAAACATTGAAGTGGTTTTACTTTCTGGCAATCGGGTAAAGGTGACCGATGACGGTCGGGGAATTCCGGTTGATATTCATTCTCAGACAAAAAAGTCGGCTTTAGAAACAGTAATGACCACTTTGCATGCTGGAGCGAAATTTGGAGGTAAAGCATACCAAGTAGCAGGCGGTTTGCACGGAGTTGGAGTTTCGGTAGTTTGCGCTTTATCTGTTTATTCAAGGGCTGAAGTTTGTAGAGATGGAATTAGATATATACAGGAATATTCTAAAGGTAAGGTAAAAACAAAAGTAAAAAAAGATGGTAAATGCAAGCAAACCGGAACCACTATTATTTTTGAACCCGACCCTGAAATTTTTAGAGAAATTGAATTTGATATTAAAAAGATATTAAATCATCTTCGACAGCAGGCTTATTTAACCAAAGGCATAAAGATAATTGTCAAAGACCAAAGAAAAAAAATAGAAGAGTCTTATAATTTTTATTTTGAAGGTGGTTTAAGTTCTTATTTGAGATATTTAACTAGGGGATCAAGTCCTCGCCATCCAAATATTTTTTATGGAACAGGCGAGAAAGATGGAGTTTTAGTTGAAGTTGCTATTATGTATACTGAAGAATACGAGTGTTACGAAGAAGGTTTTGCTAATAATATCTGGACTCAAGAAGGGGGTTCTCATTTAACTGGATTCAGAACCGCTTTGACCAGAACATTCAATGACTGGGCAAGAAAAAACAGCTTTTTAAAAGAATCAGAAGATAATTTAACTGGAGAAGATATTAGAGAAGGATTAACCGGAGTGGTTTCAGTTAAATTAAGAGATCCTCAATTTGAAGGACAAACTAAGGCAAAATTAGGCAATCCAGAAGCTAAAATAGCTGTTGATGCAGTAGTTTCGGAGAGCCTAGCTGATTTCTTGGAAAGAAACCCTCAAGATGGACGAGCAATTGTTGAAAACTGTATTTTATCTCAAAAAGCAAGAAAAGCAGCTAAAGCTGCCAGAGAAACAGTTTTAAGGAAAGGAATTTTAGAAGGACTAGCTTTGCCTGGTAAGTTAGCTGACTGCTCTTCTAGAAAACCAGAAGAATCCGAACTTTATATTGTTGAAGGAGAATCAGCCGGCGGAAGTTCAAGGCAAGCACGAGACCGTCACTTTCAAGCAATTTTACCTTTGCGAGGAAAAATTTTGAATGTTGAACGGGCAAGATTAGATAAACTTTTGGCTTCAAAAGAAATTAAATCCTTAATTATTGCCTTAGGAACAGCTATTGCCGAAGATTTTAATCTGGATAAATTGAGATACCATCGAATTATTATTATGGCTGATGCTGATTCAGATGGAAATCATATTCGGACATTGCTTTTAACCCTCTTTTTTCGTTATTTTAAATCAATAATTGAAAGTGGCTATCTCTATATAGCTCAACCTCCTCTCTATAAAATTCAAAGCGGAAAACAAATTAAATATGCATATACCGAAGGTGATAAAGAGAAGGTTTTGCGTTTGATGAAAAAATCTTTAGGAGTTTCTATCCAGCGCTACAAAGGTTTGGGAGAGATGAACTCTGAAGAATTATGGAAAACAACTATGAGTCCGGAAAATAGAATTTTACTTCAGATAAATATTGAAAATGCCAAAGAGGCAGATATAATTTTCGATACACTAATGGGTTCGGAAGTTTTACCAAGAAAGAAATTTATCCAAAGTCACGCTAAAAAAGTAAAAAATCTTGATATCTAGTTTGTATTATGTTAATATTTCAAAATAGAGCCCAATAGGGCTTTTAAAAAACTATGAATTTTAGAAATATTTTTGGTAAATTAACTACCTTTTTAAAAGAAGTCCGTTTGGAAATAAAAAAGGTTAATTGGCCTACTAGAAATCAAACCACAAAATACGTTTTAATAGTTATTGGAATTTCGGTGGCAGTAGCTGTATTTTTAGGTACAATAGATTTTATTTGTACTAGTTTATTGAATAAGTTTGTATTATGAAACAGCAGATTGCTCAAGAAAAAAAATGGTATGTTCTACACACTTATTCTGGGTATGAAGATGCCGTAGCTAAAAATCTTAAACAAAGGATTGAAAGCTTAGGCATGGAAGATAAAATTTTTGATGTCATTGTTCCTAAAGAAAAAAAGATTAAAATAAAGGACGGAAAAAGAAAAGTAATTGAAGAAAAAATTTATCCAGGCTATGTTTTAGTAGAAATGATTGTTACTGACGACTCTTGGTATATAGTTAGAAATACTCCCAATGTAACTGGTTTTGTTGGTGCTGATACTACTCCAGTTCCGGTTTCTTTAAAAGAAATTGAAAGTTTGAAAAAAAGAATGGGTGTAGAAACACCTCAATATAAAATTGAGGCTAAGGTTGGCGACCAGGTGAAAATTATTGATGGACCATTTAAAGATTTTGATGGAAAAGTTTCTGAAACCGATGAAGAAAGAGGAAAAGTTAAAGTTTTAGTTAATATCTTTGGCAGAGATACTCCAGTTGAACTGGATTCTCTCCAAATTAAAAAAATTTAATAATATGGCAAAGAAAATAAAAGCTATTATAAAACTTCTAATTCCGGCTGCAAAAGCTACTCCTGCTCCGCCTGTTGGTCCTTCCCTGGCTCAGCACGGAGTAAATATTGCTGAATTCTGCCAAAAATTTAATGATATTACAAAGTCACAGCCTGGTTTTGCTTTACCGGTTGAAGTTACAGTTTATGAGGATAGAACTTATGACTTTAAAGTAAAGCAGCCGTTGGCTTCAGAATTATTAAAAAAAGCAGCTGGTATTGAAAAGGGCTCTGGCGAACCCAATAAAAAGAAAATTGCTAAAATTAGTAAATCACAACTTAGAGAAATTGCCGAGAAAAAAATGGCAGATTTAAATGCTTTAGATATTGAAGGAGCTGAAAAAATAATTGAAGGCACTGCCAAGTCAATGGGAATTGAAATTAAATAAATTAAAATGATAAGATCATCAAAAGACGAATATTATTTGAATATTGCCAAAGAGGTTGCTGAAAGGTCAACCTGTTTTCGTAATAAAGGAGGGGCAATTATTGTTAAAGACGATCAAATTATTGCTACTGGTTATATTGGTGCCCCTAGAAAAACTAAAGATTGTTTTGAGAGAAATGAATGTCTTAGAGATAAATTAAAAATTCCTCACGGTAGAAATTATGAAATATGTCGGAGTGTTCACGCTGAAATGAATGCTGTTATTAATGCTGCCAGAGCAGGCGTTTCGCTTCTTAATGGTGATATGTACATTTATCTTCGAGATAGGGAAGGAAAAGAAATAGATAGCTTTCCTTGTTTTATCTGTAAAAAAATAATTATTAATGCCGGTCTTAAAAAAGCTATTTGTTCTACAAAAGAAAAAGGGATAAAAATATTTCAAATAGAAGATTGGGTTAAAGAATGGCAGGAGAAAGACGTTTTAGATGATAAACAACAGTACGGAAAAGATTTAAATATTAAAGAAAATTTTAATTAATACAATGAAGAAAATTCTTGGATTAGTTGGAGAAACAGGTTCGGGTAAAGATACTTTCTGCCAATATATTGAAAAATTATCTAAAAAAGTTTTTTGTTTTCGTTTTTCCGATCCTTTGACAGAAACTTTAAGAATTTTTTTTGATAAAGTAAAAAAAGAAGACCAACAGTGGTTAGCTATTGCTCTTCGACAAAGATTCGGCAATAATATTTTAGGTAAAGGGATTGAAAATAAAATTAAAAAAATTAAAAATGGAATAATTGTTTTGAACGGGATAAGAGTCTGGGATGAATATAAAATGTTTAAGAGTTTAGGCGGCAAAATTATTTATATTACTGCTCCTTCGAAAATAAGATGGCAGAGAATAAAAAAAAGAGGTGAGAAGAAAGATGATGGTGTTTCTTTTCAAAAATTTTTAGAAATAGAAAAAGCTGAAACAGAAATTTTAATCCCCAAAATTGGCAAAATTGCTGATTTTAAAATTGAAAATAGCGGTTCGGAAAAAGATTTTTATCAGGAAATTAAAAATATTCTAAAAAAATTTTAAAATGCGAAAAAATTCTTATCCTGGAAAATTTATTGTGTTTGACGGACTTGATGGCTCCGGTCAGTCAACTCAAGTAGAACTTTTAAAGAATTTTCTAATTAAAAAAGGACATCAAGTAGTTTTAACTAAAGAGCCAACTCAAGATTCCGAAGCAGGAAAAAAAATTAGACAAGTTTTAGATAAGAAAAAAATAATTTCCCCAGAAGAACTTCAAGAATTATTTACCGAAGACAGAAAAGAGCATTTAAAAAATGTAATTATTCCTGCTCTAAAAGAAAATAAAATAGCTATTTCTGATAGGTATTTTTTTTCTACTTTTGCTTATGGCGTATCTGAAGGACTTGATTTAAATTGGTTGATTAAATTGAACGACGAGTGTTTATTACCAGATTTAACTTTTTTTCTAAAAGTATCGCCAGAAGTTTGTGTTTCTCGAATAGAAAAACGAGGAATTTCTAAAACTTATTTTGAAGAAAAAGAAAAATTAAATAAGGTCTGGCAAATCTATGAAATATTGACAGATCATTTTAAAAATATCAATATAATTAATGGAGAAAAATCTAAAGAGGAGGTGTTTTTTCAAATCAATGAGATCATCTTTTCTCAATTATTAGATAAAAAGGAGATTTAATATGGCAGAGATTTTACAAAACAAAGGAAGTCATCGGATTCGGGCAATTATGGCAGGGCTTGATGGTGAAAATCCGTTACAACTGATTGAACTTGCCGGCAGGACTTCTTATCAATCAAGAGATAAGATTACCGATGAATCAGCGGCAAAATTTGTGATGATGTTGAGAGACAGAGGACACGAATCAGTTATTGAACACTCTTGTATGACCGTTGAGTTTAATAATGTTTGTAGGGGATTTACTCACGAATTAGTTCGTCATAGATTAGCTGCTTTTACTCAAGAATCAACCAGATATGTTGATGAGAGTAATTTTCAAGTGGTAATTCCGCCGGACAAAAACAAAGATGAAAAATTAGTAGAGTTGAATTTATCAAACAATACCAAAATAAGAGTTTCTTTTCAGGACTGGATGGATCTAAATGAGCAGATGTATCAAGGGTTAAGAGGAGCAGAATGGGTTGCTCAGGATGCAAGACAGGTTTTACCAATAGGGATTAAATCTCAAATTATAATAACCTGTAACTTTCGGGAATGGAGGCATATTTTCAAACTTAGGACTACTACTAACGCTCATTGGGAAATCCGTCGAGTAATGACAAATCTTTTAAAAGAGGTTAAAGAAAGAATACCGATAATTTTTGACGATCTCTAATATTCTAATATAACAAAACAGATTAGATGCTTTTCATAAAAAAATGGAGAGCTTTTTTCTTTTTATGAAAAATTTGCTAGAATATAAGTGATATGAATGTTGCTAAAATTATAGACCATACTAATATAAGAAAAAATGCTACTAAAGATGATATTAAAAAAACTTGTCAGGAAGCTAAAAAATATGGTTTTCGGGGAGTTTGTGTTAATCCTAAATGGATAAGATTGGTAAAGAAAGAATTAAAAGGCACTGATATTAAAGTGGTTTGTTTAATTGATCCGCCAATAGGGGATAGTTCGCATCAAAAAAGAATCAAAACTTGTAAAACAGCGAAAAAAGACGGAACAGATAATTTAGATGTAGTTATAAATATTCGGGCAATGAAACATGAAAAATGGGACGAGGTTCTAAGAGACTTAAAAGCAATTTGTAAAATTTTACCGACGAAAGTAATTATAGGTTCGGGCTATTTAACAGATAAAGAAATTATTAAAGCTTCAGAAATTGTTAAAAAGGCAGGAGCTTTTTGTGTTAAAACCTCAACAGAAAAAGGTCCCTTGGGCCATGAAGAATTGAAAGAAAAAGCTAAACATTTAAAAATTATGAGAAAAGCTGCTCCGGGATTAGAAATTAAAGCTGCAGGCAAAATTAGAACTCTAAAAGATTTAAAAATGATGGTTAAAGCCGGCGCTGATATTGTCGGTACCAGTTCGTCGGTTGAAATAATGAAGGAACAAAAAAGCAAATGATTAACTATCAACCTACAATTGGTCTGGAGGTACATGTGGAATTAAATACTAAATCAAAAATGTTTTGCTCTTGTGCTAATGATCCGAATGAAAAACGCCCTAATGTTAATATTTGTCCTACTTGTACAGCTCAACCTGGAAGTTTGCCGGTAATAAATAAAGAAGCAGTCAGAAAAGTAATCAAAACTGGTTTGGCTTTAAATTCTCAAATTCCCGAATATTCGAAGTTTGATAGAAAAAATTATTTTTATCCTGATTTACCTAAAGGATATCAAATTAGTCAATACGATATGCCTTTATGCAAAGGAGGTTTTTTAGAAATTGAAGGCAAAAAAATTAAAATTACCAGAGTTCATTTGGAAGAAGATACAGGAAAATTAATTCATCCTAAAGATAAAGATTATTCTTTGGTTGACTTTAATCGAGCGGGAATCCCTTTAATGGAGCTGGTGACCGAGCCGGATCTGAAGTCAGCAATTGAGGCAAGAAAATTTGCTCAAGAGTTGCAGTTGATCTTAAGGTATCTTAGTATCTCTGATGCTGATATGGAAAAAGGGGAAATGAGAGTGGAAGCGAATGTTTCTCTTGGACGAAATGGAAAATTAGGAACGAAAGTGGAAATTAAAAACTTAAATTCTTTTCGGGCAGTAGAGAAAGGAATTAATTATGAAATTAAAAGACAAACAGAAATTTTAAATTCTGGTAAAAAAGTTTTACAGGAAACATGTGGCTGGGATAACATTAATGAAAAAACAGTTTCTCAAAGAAAGAAAGAAGAATCTCACGATTACCGGTATTTTCCTGAGCCGGACTTGCCTCCTCTTTATAATTCCAAGGAGTTTATTAATGAAATAAAAGCGGAAGTTCCTGAACTTCCTCAACAAAAAAAAGAAAGATTTAAAAAAGAGTATAAATTAGAAAATAAAGAAATAGAAATATTTGTTCAAAACAAAAATTTAGGGGGATATTTTGAAAAAGCGATGTCAGAATTAAGAGATTGGGTGAAAGAAGGGAATTTTTTTCAATTAGCTAAACTTTGTTCAAATTACTTAATTAGTGATCTTCAAGGATTATTAAATGGGATTTCTATTACCAGTAATAAATTTCTAATAACTCCGGAAAATTTTGCTGAGTTTGTTAGTCTAATTTATAAAGGAGATGTTTCTAGTAAGATTGCCAAAATAGTATTATTAGAAATGTTTAAAACTGGAGCAGATCCTTCTCATATAGTTGAAGAAAAAGGGTTAGTTCAAATTACAAACGAATTTGAAATTGAAAAAATTATAAAAGAAGTTATTTTAAAAAATCAAAAAGCGGTTGAAGATTTTAAAAAAGGAAAAGAAAACACTTTTCAATATTTAATTGGTAAAATTATAGCTGAAACCAAAGGTAAGGCTAATCCTCAAATAGTTAGCGATATCCTTCGTAAAATCTTGACAAAAAGTAAATAACATAGTATAGTTTATATAGAAAGTAGTATATTGAAAGGGAGGTAAATATTGATTATAAAAGACTCTGATACACATCTTGACTCGAAAGGAAGATTGCTGCTTTCAAAAGCAGAATATTCGGAATTGGATGCAGGTGAAAGAGGAATAATAGTAAGAATGAAGAAAGACAATGGCTTCATTCTTTATACCAAAGAAGAATGGAATCAATTGGCCAAGAAGGGTCTCAGAAACCTAAAGGGAATAAAATTCCGTAGAGCTACTCGAGTTCTTTTCGGTACCACCTTTGTAAAGAAGGTCGATAAGAGGAGAAGAGTGCAAATAAGGAAAGGAGGAAGAGATGAAGATTTTCAGTTTCAGAAAGAAGAAAGATCTTCAAGCTCTAAAGGAGCGCTGGATTCACCAGTTGCTCCTAGAGGAGCACAACGAAAGCCTGATTAGGATTGAGATGATTGTTATCTCACTTAATTAGGCAAAGGGGGGGAGAGAGAGCTGTATGGTTCTTTCTCCCCTTATCTATTTTTCAAGAATTTCTTTACTAATCTTTCTGCCTCTTTTTGATTTTTTATCCAGTGAATCTTTTTATCTTTCTTAAACCAGGTCATCTGGCGTTTGGAATAATGCCAGGTATTTTTTTTAATTTTACTTACTGCTTCTTTTAAAGAGGTTTTTTCTTCTAAATAATCAATTATCTCTTGATAGCCAATAGCATCAAAACACGGTAAATTTTTATCATAAATTTTAATTAAATCTTTAACTTCTTTAACTAATCCAATTTTTACCATTTTATCTGTTCTTTTTTCTATTTCTTTTCTAAGTTTATTTTTAATAGGATTCAAGCCAATTTCCAAAATATTAAAAAGTAATTCTCCTTTTTTTCTTTGTTGGGAAAAAGGTTTTTTTGTTTTTAGTGCTATTTCCAAAGCTCGGATAATTCGGCGAGGATTATTAGAATCAATAATATAAGCTGCTTCAGGATCAATTTTAATAAGTTGGTCGTAAAGAGCTTTGAGTCCTTGTTTTTTAATTTTTAATTCTAACTCATCTCTTAATTTCCAATCGGGCTTGACCGTAGGAATTTCTAAATTATCAACTATAGCTTTAATATATAATCCGGTTCCGCCAACTAAAAATGGTATTTTATTATTTTTGATAATTTTGTTAATTATTTTAATTGCTTCTTTTTTATATTGTCCGGTGCTATAGAGTTGATTTAGTTTTTTAATATCAATTAAATAATGTTTAACTGCTACTTGTTGTTTTTTGGTTGGTTTTGCTGTTCCAATATCTAAACCGCAATAAATCTGTCTGGAATCAGCCGAAACAATTTCACCTTTAAATTCTTTAGCTAACTTAACAGCTAATTTTGTTTTTCCGGAAGCAGTTGGACCTAAAATAACAATAAGTTTTTTATTTTTATTAAACATTATTTTTTAAGAAACTTTCTTAAAATTTTTTCTCGTTTCTTTTTTTCTTTTATAGGAACATCATCTTTCATTTGAAAAGCAGCTGTTCCGGGTCTTGGAGAATATTTTGCAATATAAGCCATATTAAATTTGATTTCCTTAAAAAGCTTAATGCTATTTTGAAATTGTTTTTCGGTTTCTCCGGGGAATCCGACAATAGCATCGGTAGATAGAAAAATATCAGGGATTTTTTTTCTGATTTTTTTAACTAAATCCTTATATTGTTTAACAGTATAAGGGCGATTCATTCTTTTTAGAATTTTATTATCACCGGACTGGACAGGTAAATTAAGATGTTTAGCAAATTTTTTTGAATTTGTTATAACATTAATTAATTCATCAGAAAAATCTTTTGGATTAGGACTGATAAAATAAATTTGAAAATTTCCTGGAATATCTTCAATCATTTTAAAAAGTTTGGGGAAATTTATTACCGAATTTTCTGTAGAAGTAATAGGGGAATGATAATCGTTTACGTTTTGACCTAAAAGCCAGATTTCTTTGTATCCTTTTTTAATTGCATTTTTGGCTTCTTTAAAAATTTCTTTATAATTTCGACAAACTAAAGGACCTCTGATATAAGGAACAACACAATAAGTACAAAAGTTATTACAACCGTTAGAAATTGGAATAAAAGCTGAAAGTTTATTTTGATATTTTGGTTTGACTGATAAACGGTTTTTGTCTTTAAAATATGAAATTGAATCAAATATTTTTCTAAATTTCGATTTATCTCTTTTGAGAATACAACCAGTTAAAACAGTTTTTAACTTTTTGTTTTTCGCTTTTAGTTTTTTAAACTTTGGATCAAGTCCATAAATTCTGTTTACTGCTGATTGTCTAATCGAACACATATTAACGACAATTAAATCAGCTTCTACTTTTTTTAAAGTAAGTTTATATCCTCTTTTTTCCAAAAGCGAAGCGATTCTTTCAGAATCGCTCTTGTTCATTTGACAGCCATAAGTAATGATAAAATATTTCTTCTTCACTTTTGTCTTTATTCCCTAAGTAACTTTTTGATGATAAGAATAAAGTTATTTAATTTCATTTCTCCGATATCTCCTTTCCCTCTCTGTCTTACTCTAACTGATTTTGTTTTTATTTCTTTATCGCCGACTACTAAGAGATAGGGGATTTTTTGGATTTCTCCTTCTCGAATTTTTTTAGAAACTGTTTCATTTTCATCTCTAACTTCAATTCTAAAACCTTCAATAGAAAGTTGTTTTTCAACAGTTTCAGCATATTTTTTATGTTGGCTACTTATCGGGATTATCCAAATTTGAACTGGTGATAACCATAAAGGAAAAGCGCCGGCATAATGCTCTATTAAAATTCCGGTAAATCTTTCTAAAGAACCAAGAAGAGCCCGATGAATCATAATTGGCTGCTGCTTTTTACCTTTTTCATCAATATAAGTTACTTCAAAACGTTCCGGTAGATTAAAATCAACCTGAATAGTGGTACACTGCCAAGCTCTGCCTAAAGAATCTTTAATTTTAATGTCAATTTTTGGCCCGTAGAAAACACCTTCTCCCGGATCAATTTTATAAGGAATTTTTGATTTCTCTAAAGCATACTTTAAAGAATTAGTTGATTTTTCCCAACTCTTTAAGGTTCCGACATATTTTTTAGGTCTGGTTGAGAGATAAACTTCAAAATCTTTAAAACCAAAAACTTTGAATATTTTTAAAGTGAGTTGTAAGGTAGAAACTAATTCCTGACTAAGTTGTTCAGGAGTACAGAATATATGAGCATCATCTTGAGTAAATCCTCGCACCCGAGTTAGACCGTGTAAAACTCCTGATTTTTCATATCTATAAACCGTTCCCATTTCGGTATAACGAATTGGGAAATCTTTATAGCTTCTAATTTTTGTTTTATAAATAGCAATATGAAAAGGGCAATTCATTGGTTTTAATTGGTAGTCATCTTTTTCTTCTTTAGCTATTTCTTTCAGATGAATTGGCGGAAACATATTTTCTTGATAGAAATTAGTATGTCCGGAAGTTTTCCAAAGATTTAATTTGGCAATATGGGGAGTAGAAACTAATTTATAATCCGCTTTTAAGTATTCATTTAAAGCAAAATCTTCAATAATTTTCTTTAAAATAGCTCCTTTGGAATGCCACAAAATTAATCCGGCTCCGATATTTTCATCAATATGAAATAAATCCAATTTTTGTCCCAATATCCTATGATCTCTTTTTTCTGCTTCTTCTTGAAGTTTAATATGATCGTCTAATTTCTTTTTGTTATTAAAAGCAATGCCATAAATTCTGGTTAACATAGGATTTTTTTCTGAACCTCTCCAATAAGCACCGGCAATTTTAGTTAATTTAAATGCATCAGTCGGAATTTCTTTTGTGGACCTTATGTGTGGGCCCTTGCACAGGTCAATAAAATTTCCACTTTGATAAATTGAAACAGTTTTTCCCGGAAGTTCTTTTATTAATTCTGATTTGTAAGGCTGTTTTTTAAAAATCTCTTGTGCTTTTTTCTTTGAAACAACCCTTTTTTCAAACTTTATATTTTGTTTAATAATTTCTTTCATTCTTTTTTCAATTTTTGGTAAATCTTTCAAAGTTAAAGTTTTTGGCAAATCAAAATCATAATAAAATCCCTGTTCAATTGCTGGCCCAATTCCAAATTTAGCTCCGGGATAAAATTCCTGAACAGCAATAGCTAAAATATGAGCAAGAGAATGTCGAATGGTTTCAATTTTCATATTTTTTCAATAATTTCTTCTATATTATCACAAATTAATTTTGGGGTGCCGTCTCGATTATCAATCCGACCGGACATTAAAACTATTTTATTTTCCTGAAAAGTAGTTGGATTTCTTTCAATTATCGTCGGAAAAACCACAACTTCAATTTTATCAGTAAGGTCTTCTAAATTCAAAAAAAACATTGACTTTCCGGTTTTGGTAATAATTCTTTTAATTTTTGTAATAATTCCTCCAATTTTAACTTGGTGATTGATTAAAGCGGGGTTTATTTTAGAGATTGAAAGAGTTTTTTTGTCTAAAACTTTTTTGAAGTTTTCTAAAGGATGGCTGGTTACATAAAGTCCTAATAGCTGCTTTTCCCAAATTAATTTTTCTTCTTCAGAAGCCGGATTAGTAGAAGTTAATTTTATATTGGATTTCTTTCCGGAACTATTAGAAGATAAATTATCAAAAAGCCCCTTTTGTCCATTGTCTTTTATTTTTTGAGTTTCTCTCGACCATTCTAAAAGATGCTCCAGATTAAACAAGAGTTGATTTCTTTCTGCTAATTTATCAAAAGCTCCGGCTTTTATTAAACTTTCTAAAGATTTTTTGTTTAAGTTTTTTGAAGTAATTCTAGTTATAAAGTCATCAATCGAAGAATAATGGCCGGAATCCTTTCTTTCTTGAGCAATTGCTTCAACTATATTGTAACCTACATTTTTAATAGCTAAAAGTCCGAAACGAATTTTATTCTTATTAGGAACTACGGTAAAGTTTTTTAAACTTTCATTTATATCTGGGGGCATAACTTCAATACCCATTTTTTTACATTCTCCAATAAGAAAACCAATTCTTTCCACGTCAGCTCTTTCAGAAGTTAAAAGAGCTGCCATAAACTCTACTGGATAATGGCTTTTTAAATAAGCAGTTTGGTAAGCGATAGTAGCATAGCAGGTAGCATGACTTTTATTAAAACTATATCTAGCGCATGGTTCAACCCAATACCAGATTTTTTGAGCAATCTCTTCTTTGATTTTATTTTTTTTCATTCCATCAATAAACTTTTCTTTTTGAGACATCAGTAATTTTTTAATTTTCTTTCCGATAGCTTTTCTTAAAACATCGGCTTCGGATAAACTGAATCCGGCTAATTTTTGAGCAATCTGCATTAATTGCTCCTGATAAATCATAATTCCGTAAGTTGGTTCTAAAATTGATTTTAAATCCGGATGAAGATATTCAATTTTCTTTTTTTTATTTTTTCCGGCGATAAAATCTGAAATGAATTGTATTGGACCTGGACGATATAAAGATACCATTGCGATAATATCTTCAAATTCAGTCGGTTTTAGTTGTATGAGATATCTTCGCATCCCTCCGCTTTCAAGTTGAAATACGCCTACTGTTCCTCCAGACCGCAACAGCTTAAAAGTTTTTTTATCGTCTAAAGGAATATTTTCAATATCAACTTTTTTATTCTGAACAACATAAATCCGCGATAAAGTATCTTCAATAATAGTTAGGTTTTTCAATCCTAAAAAATCCATTTTCAATAAACCTAAATCTTCAATTGAATGCATTTCATATTGAGTGATTATGATTTCATTGTTTTGGGTTGGATGCTGAAGAGGAACGATTTCATCTAAAGGAGTAGCCGAAATTACCACTCCGCAAGCATGAGTAGAAGCATGTCTGACTACTCCCTCTAATTTTTTAGCAAAGTCAATTAATTTACTTGCTTTTTCATCATTGAGATAAAGTTGTCGGAATTCATCAATCGTAGCTAAGGTTTGATTTAATGTTTGTCCGAATGGAATCATTTTGGCGATTTTATCACAATAATTATAAGGATAGCTTAAGGCTCTGCCAACATCTCTAATTACTGCTCTGGCAGCCATTGTCCCGAAAGTAATAATCTGGGCAACCTTATCTCTGCCGTATTTTTGGGCGACATATTCTATAACCTCATCTCTTCTCCGATCATTAAAATCAAGATCAATATCTGGAAGAGAGATACGTTCCGGATTTAAAAATCTTTCAAACAAAAGTTTATATTTTAAAGGATCAACATTAGTAATATTCAACAAATAAGATACTAAAGAGCCGGCAGCTGACCCCCTGCCAGGACCTACCACAATACGATTTTGTTTTGCCCAATTAACAAAATCCTGAACAATCAAAAAATAAGAAGCAAAGCCAGTTTGAGTAATTATAGAAAGTTCATAATTTAATCTGTCAAGAATTTCTTTGGTTGCTTTTGGGTAATGCTTTTCTATTCCTTCAAAACAAAGCTCTTTTAAATAATCATCCGGCGATTGGCCGGAAGGTACTTCAAATACAGGCAGTCTGGTCTTTCCCAAATCAAATTGAAAATTACAAGCATCAGCAATTTTCTGAGTGTTTTTAATTGCTTCTGGCAAATCCTTAAAATCTTCTTCCATTTGTTTCGGAGTTTTCATTGAAAAATCATCATCTTTTAAAGTAATTCTTTCGGAGTCGCCAGGATTAGAGCCAGTATTAATCAACATTAAAATGTCTTGGGCTTCAGCATCTTCTCGTTTTAAATAATGAACATCATTAGTTGCTACTAAAGGAATTCCTAGTTTTTTAGAAATAGAAACCAATCCTTTATTAATTGTTTTTTGCTCTTTAAAATTAGGGTGATTCTGGATATCTAAATAAAAATTATCTTTTCCAAAAATTTCTTGGTATTTTAAGGCTTGCTTTTCTGCTTCATCTATTTTTTTAGACAAAATCAATCTTGGAATTTTTCCGGCTGAACAGGCGGATAAAGCAATTAATCCTTCAGAATGTTCAGCTAATAATTCTTCATCAACTCTGGGTTTATAATAAAAGCCCTCTAAGTGGGCTTTAGTTAAAAGTTTGACTAAGTTTTTATAACCTTTTTCGTTTTTGACCAATAAGACCAGATGATATCTTTTATCATCAATGTTTGGCCTTTTTTGCGACATTCTTTCAAAAGACTGATAAATTTCACAACCAATAATTGGTTTAATTCCTCTTGCTATTGCTTTTTTATAAAATTCAACCACACCATACATATTGCCATGGTCGGTTAAGGCAACAGAATCCATGCCCAGTTCTTTGACGTAATCTAAAAGTTCATCAATTTTCGGCAAGCCATCAAGTAAGGAGTAATGAGAATGGACATGAAGATGAGTAAATTTCATGTTATATTAGTATAATATGAAAGTTCCCAGTTTTCAAGTTGAAAGAAAATTATGGAAAAAAGGATATAAAAAAGTGGCCGGTTTAGACGAAGTTGGAAGGGGTTGTTTGGCTGGCCCGGTGGTAGCGGCGGCAGTAGTTTTTAAAAATCCCAAATCTAAAATCCAAAATTTAGGAGTGAACGATTCAAAAAAGTTATCTCCAAAAAAAAGAGAAAAACTTTTTAAAATTTTAATAAAAAATCCTCAAGTGGAATGGGGGATAGGCAGAGTTTCAGAAAAGATAATTGATAAAATTAATATTTTAGAAGCGACAAAATTAGCGATGAAGAGAGCAATAAAAAAGATGGAACATAAACCCGATTTTTTAATTTTAGACGGAAATTTCAAAATCGATTCACCAATTTCTCAAAAATCAATTATTAAAGGAGATGAGAAAGTTTTTTCCGTAGCCGCTGCTTCAATCTTAGCTAAAGTTTGGCGGGACAGAATAATAATAAGGTATCATAAAAAATATCCTCGATATGGTTTTGATAGACACAAGGGGTATTCGACAAAATATCATCGAAAAATGTTGAAAAAATACGGAAGGTGTGTTATATATAGAAAGAGTTTTAATTATGGGGGTTCCAAAACAAAAACATACTAAATCAAGAAGAAATAAACGAAGAGCTCATATTTTTATTAAGAGCCCTGTTTTAGTTAAGTGTCTAAAATGCGGTAAGCTAATTTTACCTCATACTGTTTGCCCGAACTGTGGTTATTATAAAGGAGAAGAAGTTATTAATGTTTTAAAAAAATTAGACAAGAAAGAAAAAAAGAAAAGAGAGAAAGAAATGAAGGTTAAAGAAACTGAAGAAAAAAAAGAAACCAAGAAAAAGAAATCCTTGACTTGGCAGGATTTATCTAAGAAATAATATGTCTTCGCGTCATTTATCAAGGTCAATTGCCATGCAGTCTCTTTATGAATGGGATTTTTCTGGTAAAAAATCAGATTTAAAAAAGATTATTGAAAAAAATATTAAGGAATTCGGTCCAGGTTTGGAAGACGAAACTTTTACTTGGAAGTTAGTGACAGGAGTAATCCAGAATCTTTCTGAACTTGATAAAATTATTGAAAAAGCGGCTCCAGAGTGGCCTATTGAACAAATTACCATTATTGATAGAAATGTTTTAAGAATTGGTCTTTATGAATTATTATTTGCTAAGAAAGAAGAAGTTCCGCCAAAAGTAGCTATAAATGAAGCTATTGAATTGGCTAAAACCTTTAGTGGAGAAAATTCTGGAAAATTTATTAACGGTGTTTTAGGAACAGTATACAAAGAGATAAATAATAAATAATGAATAATGAATCATAAAGATTTTTCTAAACTTGAAAAAAAACTTAATATATCTTTTAAAAATAAAGATTTATTAATTCAATCTTTTTGCCATCGCTCATATTTAAATGAGAATCCCGATTTTTATTTAAATAATAATGAAAGACTGGAATTTTTAGGCGATGCTGTTTTAGAATTAATTGTGACCGAAGATATTTACAAAAAATATTCAAATAAAAACGAAGGGGAATTAACAAACTGGCGGGCAGCTTTGGTTAATACTAAAATGTTATCAAAAATTTCTCATGAGTTGGGATTTAATGATTTCTTATTACTTTCTAATGGCGAAGAGCAAGAAACAGGAAAGGCAAGACAAGATATTTTAGCCAATACTTTTGAATCATTTATTGGAGCATTATTTCTTGATAGAGGAATAGAAGTTTGTAAAAAATTTATTAAAAAATATTTGATAAAAGAATTGCCTAATATTATTAAAATAGGTCTTTTCAGAGATGCTAAATCAAAATTTCAGGAAAAAGCTCAGGAGAAAATAGGAGTTACCCCAACTTATAAAGTTTTAAAAGAGTGGGGACCAGATCATGCTAAACACTTTATTATTGGTGCTTTTCTCAACGAAAAATTAATAGAAAAAGGTGAAGGTTTTTCAAAACAAGAAGCTGAGGAAGCAGCAGCTAAAATTGCCTTAGAAGTAAAGAAATGGTAAGGTTTTTAAAAGCTATTGCTATTTCTTACCAAGCATTAATAACTTTAAAAGAAAATTTGTTAAAAATTAAAAAATATTTATTATGTTAACTATACGTTTTCTTCGAACAGGTAAAAAAAATCAACCGTTTTTTAAGATTGTTATTGTTGATAAAAAGAGGTCTTCAAAAGCCGGTCGCTTTATAGAACAAGTTGGTTTTTATAATCCTTTTAAAAAAGAAAAAGATTTAAAAGCAGAACGGATTAAATATTGGATTTCAGTAGGAGCTCAACCTTCGGATACGGTTTATAATTTGCTGATTTCCGAGAAAATTATTGAAGGGAAAAAGACTTCAGTTCACAAAAAAACAAAAAAAGAAAAAGAGAAACCGAAAGAAGAAGTTTCTAAAAAAGAAGAAGAGAAGCCAAAAGAAGAAACTCCTAAAACAGAATAATCTCTATTCTTAATTTAATACTAAATTTCTAGTATTAGGATTTGACAAATTTAGAGTATATGCTACAATATAAGCATAGAGGAAAGAGTTATTCTAGGTGATAAAATTTTAATATTATGACACCGCCCCGCTTTTCTTCTTAGAGAAGCGGGGTTGGTTTTAAAAAGTGTTTTTATTTTTCAACTCATAATAATTTGTGGGCTGAAAAATGAGAATATAGTTCTCATAAATGTCGTTGAAAATTGAAAGGAGGTGATAGTAATGAGATACAGTGCTATCATAGGAAAGTTGTCAAGAAGTGATGCTTGTGCAGTTATGCCTGAAGAATATAAGAAATTCGCTGAGAAGAGGTTCCGTTTATGGACTCTGACCAGTAATTTCTCAAAGAAGGATTTAAGAGAGCTCAATGAAATATTCTTTAACTTGAAACAAGATGAGCTCTTGCTAAAACTTGGTGAATATTCTTCATTAGAGATGGCGAATAGTTTTCTGGCTCAAGCCAGAGAAAAAGCATCGCATTTAACTGTCCGCAAGCTTTTCTTGATATCTTCCAAGAGGCCGGCATTACCAAAATCAAAGCCTTTTGGGATCAGACGGCAATCCAGGAGGAGGGTATAACTACCTTCCTCCCCAACTAATTGTTAATGAGGGGTTTGGAAATCTTTTTTCTTCTTTCCTTGGTAATTGGTTGGGACAATTGACAAATATTAGAAAAGAAATATAATTATAAAATAGTAGCTATTTCAGAAAGGTCGGGCTACTTGAAATGATTAAAAATCAGTTACGATTATGGTAGATAAAAAACCATCTGATCAAGAATTTCTTGAGTATGTTGTTAAGGCTTTAGTTGATAATCCTGAAGATGTAAAAATTGACCGCAAGGTTGATGAAATGGGAGTTCTACTTTCTTTAAAAGTGCATCCTGAGGACATGGGTCAAATTATTGGAAAAGCCGGAGCAACTGCCAGATCTATTAGAAGCTTGGTTCGTATTATTGGTCTTAAAACTCACGCAAGAGTGAATTTGAAGATTGAGGAACCAGAAGGCAGTGATAGACCTGTTCGAGAAAGAAAAACTCCTGTTAAAGAAGCAGGATTTGAAGATCTAAAATTATAAGATCGTTTACTACGAGTGAAAACCGTGTTATTATAATTATTAGCGCGGTTTTCTTTTATGTTTACTTTTGATATTATTACAATTTTTCCGAAGATTTTTGATTCTTATCTTAAAGAAAGTCTGATTGCCAGAGCTCAAAAAAAGAAGCTAATCAAAATTAATATCCATAATTTGAGAAAATGGACTAAAGATAAGCACCAAACGGTTGATGACCGCCCTTTTGGCGGGGGATTAGGAATGGTAATGAAAGCAGAACCTATTTATAGAGCAGTTTCTACTCTAAAAAAACGAAAAGCAAAAAGCGAAAAGCGAAAGATTATTCTTTTCACCCCAAGAGGTAAAAAGTTTAACCAAAAAACAGCATATCAATTATCAAAATTAAATCATTTGATTTTAATTTGTGGCAGATATGAAGGTATTGATGAAAGAATAGCAAAACATATTGCTGATTTAGAATTATCAATCGGCGACTATGATTTAATGGGGGGAGAATTGCCGGCAATGATTACTATAGAAAGTATAGCTAGATTAATTCCAGGAGTTTTAGGAAAAAAAGAACTACTGAAAGAAAGAATTACTAAAGAAAAAGGATTTATTGAATATCCACAATATACCAGGCCAGAGTTATTTAAAAAATGGCGAGTTCCAAAAGTTTTACTTTCCGGCAACCATAAAGAAATTGAGAACTGGCGCAAGAAATATCAAAAATCTATTGGCAAATAACTTAATATGGTATAAGGTTTAAATATTATGGGTAGGTGGCAGAGCGGTCAAATGCACCAGACTGTAAATTTGGCGCCTTCGGGCTACGGGGGTTCGAATCCCTCCCTGCCCACATTTTTAAGCCGAAGTAGTTCAGTGGTAGAACGCTTTCTTGGTAAGAAAGAGGTCATGGGTTCAATTCCCATCTTCGGCTCATGGCAACAAAAAAGAAACCATTTATTAAATTTCAGTGTTCAGAGTGTAAAAGAATAAATTACTTTATTCATAAATCAAAAAAAATGTCTGAGGAGAAGTTGGAATTGAAAAAATACTGTAAGTGGTGCAAAAAACACACTGTGCATAAAGAAGCGAAGAAGTAAATCTTTTCTTTACCTACTCGAATTGCAACGAAGAGCGAAGAAGAAAGAATTTTCTTCGAATCGCTATTGTTTGATAAACGAAAAAGTAACATGGAAGTTAAAATTATTAAAGGTTCGATAAATAAAAAAGAACTTATTGACATAACAAAAGAGCAATTTGGCGATTTGGTAAAGGCGGTTGTTGATATTGGGCAGGGGATAATGGCTGTTGGCGGCGAAATGCATGCTGATGAAGAAGTAATGTTGATGGAGCAGGAGAGTTCAAAGCGAGAACATACATGGGGTATTAATCTCTATCCGGAAAAGAGTGGAGAAGAATTTATAGAGTTCGATTCTATAATCAATATTAAACCTTCTTATGGCAATCGTTCGCGAGATGTGGAAAATCTTAAGACTCGAGAACAGATTAAGATTATTGTAAATAAATTAATCGTGGAATAAAAATGAGGGAAATAATTCATAAAAAATTAGCCGAAGGAAAATGGTTCCATCTTTCGCTTTGTGAACAGCTTGGAAATATTGGCAGCGAAATTAATCGGGCGCTTCACTGGAAAGATAAAGACCAAAATAATTTTGAGAGAGCGATATTTCGAGCTCTTGAACTTTTTGATCTAACATTAAAAGATCCGCGTTGGAAGAAACGTTTAAAAGAAATCGCTCGCGCCAGGGAATTATTTTGCGATGCCATTACGGGTGGAAAAGAATATAAAAGTTCGCTTAGAGACCTTGACCGTTATTTCTTTTATTATGCTTTTTGCGCAAGACGTAATATGTGATTAGAGATAATTGAAGAAATTTTGTAAATAGTGCCGAAAACATACGGTACATAAAGAAATAAAAAATATAGAGTTGGGGACGTGGTGAAACGGCTATCATGGAAATCTCCAAAATTTCTGTTTCAGGTTCGAATCCTGACGTCCCCGCCAAGA